>NZ_JAAGPC010000159.1:0-20337 GCF_017104595.1 Burkholderia sp. Tr-20390
TGGGTTCTGGCATCCGAAACCGGGCTGACCAGCAGCATCGTCACGACCGCGCCCGCGGAAGTGGCGAGCCCGATCGAAGCAAAGCCGAATGCGTCGAACAGAAAGCTGCCGAGCGGTGCGCCGGCCGGCGCCGAACCTTTTTAATGTCATGCAACTGGAGACTTCGATGCGCGATTTGCTCGAACATCGGCGCCTGGTCATCACGATCACGCTGCTTTACCTGTCACAGGGAATCCCGATCGGCATTGCGATGGACGCGATGCCGACCCTGCTGCGCCACGACGGCGCGCCGCTTCACGCACTGGCGTTCCTGCCGCTCGTCGGTTTGCCGTGGGTCGTGAAATTCCTGTGGGCGCCCGTCGTCGACAACCGCTGGTCGCCGCGCATCGGCCGGCGGCGCAGCTGGATGCTGCCGATGCAGACGCTCGTCGTGCTGTGCCTCGGCAGCCTCGCGCAGATCGGCATGACGGTCGCGACGGCCGGGTGGGCGGTCGGCCTGCTGGCCGTCGCGTCGCTCGCGAGCGCGACGCAGGACATCGCGAACGACGGAATGGCCGCCGAGCACTTCAGCGGCGACACGCTCGCGAAGATCAACGCGATCCAGATCGCGGGCGTGATGATCGGCTTCTTCGGCGGCGGCGCCGGCACGTTGACGCTGATCGGCCTGTTCGGGCAGCGGGCCGCGTTTCTCGCGCTGGCCGCCGTGCCGCTCGCGAGCCTCGCGTGCGTGCTGTGGGTGCTGCCGCGCGATGCGGATCGTGCACGTGTGCAAGCCGAACCCAACGCGAGCCTCGTGCGCTTCGCGAAGCGGCCGCGTTCGTGGTCGCTGCTGTCGTTGGCACTTCTGTCGGCGATGACGGCCGTGTCGGGCTTCGGCCTGTCGAAACTGTTTCTCAACGATGCGGGCTGGTCGCTCGACGCGATCGGGAAGCTCGGGATGGCCGGCGGCATCGTGACGGTCGTGCTCGGGTGCGGCGGCGGCGCGTGGCTTGTCCGGCGGCTCGGGTTGTGGCCTGCGTTTACGGCCGGCGTGAGCTGTGCCGGCGCGGCCGCGCTGCTGTGGTTCGCGCAGGCGAGCGGATGGCTGCCGGTGGCGTCGTCGTGGGCCTGGCTGTGCACGGTGCTCGGTTCGCTGGCGACCGGGATCACGTCGGTGTCGATCATGACGGCCGGCATGCGCTTCGCGGGCGGCAGCGACCAGGCCGGCACCGACGTGACGGCCGTGCAGAGCACGCGCGATCTCGGCGAGTTGATCGCGTCGTCGACGATTTTGTCGCTGACCGCGAAGGTGGGTTACACGGGCGGGTTTCTCGCCGGTGTGGCGCTGGCGGTGCTGGCCGCGTTGATCGCGATGCGGTTGCGGCGGCGGGAGGCGGCGTATGCGGTGAAGGGGGAGGATGCGCTGGCGTCGTGAGTGACATGACGTACGCGTACGCTTCCGGCTGTCCGGACGGCAGTCGGGAGCGCGCGCGAATTCGCAGCAGCATGGTGCCTGGTTGCAGCCTGATGTGGGAATCGGAAACAGCGGTGCGCGATTGCGCGGGATGATCGTCGATCGTTGCCGGAATGCGTTTGTCGCATGTCGCGCAACGATGAGAGAAGAAATCCTGGTGCCGACGGCGAGACTCGAACTCGCACAGCTTTCGCCACTACCCCCTCAAGATAGCGTGTCTACCAATTTCACCACGTCGGCACTGCAAGGGGCGCAATTCTAGCGCGACGTTGCGCGTTTGTGAAGGGGGTGTGACAAGATCGGTGAATGCACGCAGGCGATCCCGGTAGAATTCGGGCGATCGACCCGACGATCGTCGCAACCGCCACCCGTTTTCCCCGCGTGACACACACCCTCGAACAACTGCAGGCCGGCCAGCTCGCCGGCGCACGGCAACTCAAGCTCGCATGCGGGTTGACGGAATTCCCGCGCGCGATCTTCGATCTCGCCGACACGCTCGAAGTGCTCGACCTCACCGGCAATGCGCTGTCCGCACTGCCGGACGACCTGCCGCGGCTGCACCGCCTGCGCATCCTGTTCGCGTCCGGCAACCGCTTCACCGCGTTCCCCGACGTGCTCGGCGCGTGCGGGCAGCTCGACATGATCGGCTTCAAGGCGAACCGGATTCAAACGGTGCCGAGCGGGTCGCTGCCGCGCGCGCTGCGCTGGCTGATCCTCACCGACAACGCCATCGACGCATTGCCGGCCGATATCGGCGATTGCTCGCGGCTGCAGAAGCTGATGCTCGCCGGCAACCGGCTGCGCGCGCTGCCGGCGGAAATGGCCGCATGCCGCGCGCTCGAACTGGTTCGCCTGTCCGCGAACCGGCTGGACGCGCTGCCCGATTGGCTGCTGCGCTTGCCGCGCCTCGCATGGCTCGCCACCGCAGGCAACCCGTTCGGCGCCGCGCCGGAAGCCGCGGCGTCGGCCGGGCCCGAGGTCGCGAACGTCGACTGGGCATCGCTGGCCTGCGAGCAGAAGCTGGGCGAGGGTGCATCGGGCGTCATTTACCGCGCGCAGTGGCGCGCGGACGGGCATTCGCCACGGGCGGTCGCGGTCAAGCTGTTCAAGGGCGCGGTGACGAGCGACGGCCTGCCCGATTGCGAAATGGCCGCGTGCCTGCACGCCGGCCGCCATCCGAGCATGATCCCGGTGATCGGCAAGGTGAGCGGGCATCCGGACGGCACGCACGGCCTCGTGATGGAACTGGTCGATCCCGCGCTCACGAACCTCGCCGGGCCGCCGAGCTTCGCGACCTGCACGCGCGACGTGTATGCGGCCGATGCGAAATTCACGCCGGTGGAGGCGGTGCGGATCGCGCATGGCATCGCGTCGGTGGCGGGCCATCTGCATGCCCGCGGCATCATGCATGGCGACCTGTACGCGCACAACATCCTGCACGATGGCGAAGGCGGCGCGCTGCTCGGGGATTTCGGCGCGGCGTCGCTCTACGATGCGAACGATCGCACCCGTGCTGCAGCGTTCGAACGGATCGAGGTACGGGCGTTCGGCTATCTGCTCGGCGAGTTGCTCGAACGATGCGAGCCGCGCACGTGGGCCAGTCGAAACGCGCTCGATGCGCTCGCGGTGGCCTGCCTGAATGAAGACGTCGATGCGCGGCCGTCGTTCGGCGAGATCGCGGCCGAGCTGGCCGCACACACGCGCTGACGGGCGTGCGTCGGCTTACGCCTGACGCGCGGTCAGCAGCCTGATCCCCAGCCCGACGAACAGCAGCCCGCTGGCGCGCTTGAGCGCATGCACCGCGCGGCTCATGCCGAAGCCGCGATGGAAGCGGCGCACGCCGGCCGAATAGACGCTGTGAACGATCACCACCGTGCACGCGATCGTCGCGTACATCACGACGAACTGCAGCGCGAGCGGGCGGTCGTGCACGATGAACTGCGGCATGAACGCCGACAGGAAGATCATCGTCTTTGGATTGCTGCCCGACACGAACAGCGCTTCGCGGAACAGTTTCCCGCGGTCGGGCGCGGCGATTTCCGCTTCTCCGGTCGCAGCGGCGGCCTTGCGGTCGCCGCGCAGTTGCCGGACACCCAGGAAGATCAGGTACGCGGCGCCGACCACCTTCATCGCGACGAACAGCGGCGGCATCGCGGCCAGCACCGCGCCGACGCCGAGCGCGACGAGCACCACGACCACCCCTTGCGCGACGAGGTTGCCCGCGATCGTCGCGGCCGTGCCGTGCGTGCCGTAGCGCACCGTGTTGCGGATGACGAGCAGCACGTTCGGCCCCGGCGACAGCGTCGTGGCGAGATAGGCTGCGGCAAACAGCATCCAGGTCTGAATGGACATGCGGCGCTCCGAGAGGCGGTTCCGGCGGTCGGGATGAAGCGATGATGCCACGCCAATAATGGGCGCAGGCTCGCGCCGGAACCGCGCCGGCGCGGTGCGTCAGCTGGCGTCGCGCATGCAGTACGCCGGGATCGACGGCGGCGTATCGATCGCGGCGGGGCGCGTCATCCACGCGATCCACCCGGCCCATATCCCGCAGACGATCATCACGGCGACGTTCAGCGGTGTCCGGTAGCGGACGATCAGGTCGGCCAGCGGCAGGCGATGTTTCATGTGCATCTCCTTCGATCGGGGGCGGTGGACGTTACTGGCCGGCGTAGGTCGGCGCCTTGGCGTCGCAGGTCACGGACACCGTCGAGCCGTCCGCGAAATGCAGCCGGAGCGGCACCTTCGCGCCGGGCGCGACGGCCTGGCGCGGTTGCTCGAGCATCACGTGATAGCTCTTCGGCTTGAAGGTCAGCGTGCCGTGCGCGGGCACTTCGACGGCGTCGACATGGACCATCCTCGCGGTGCTGCCGCTCGTTTGCGTTTCATGCAGCATCGCCATCCCGTACGCCGGCGAGTCGAGGCCGGTCAGCGTGACGGGCGCGTCGCCGTCGTTCTTCAGCGTGAAGTAGCCGGACGACGGCACGGTGGCCGGCATCGCGCGAATCCAGCAGTTTTCTGCCTGCACGGCCGTTGCGGCGAACGTGGCGGGGGCTTGCAGCGCCAGCAGTGCGAACAGCAGGCCGGTCGGAATCGAGCGCTTCATGGTTGGTTCTCCTGATGGGTAGATGCAGTGGAAAAGGGGGCAACGCGGCCGGCACGGAACGCCGATGCGCATCGCGGACCTCATTTCAGCGTGAACGCGTAGTGGCCTTGCGTGCGATGGCCGTCGCTGGCCACCGCGATCCACGCGACCGTGTACGTGCCGGCCGTCAGGTTGGTCAGCGCGACCTGCATGCGCTTCCGGTTGCGCGCATCGACGGACGATTTCCCGTCGACGACCGATTGCCCATGGCTGTCGGTGACGGCGATCGAGCTGAAAGCGGGCTCGAGCGCTTCGCTGAAACCGATCGTGACTGCGTGCGGCGCGGTCGAAAGCATGGCGTCGGCAGCCGGTTCCTGCGTCTTCGGGAGCGCGTGGGCGTGGGCGGCCAGGGTGACGACGAAGCCGAGTGCGGCGAGCGCGCCACGAACGAAAGAGGGGGTGTTCATGATCGAATGTGCGAGTGGCGAATCGGATGGCGCAACACGGATTCGACGGACGGGTGCACGTGTACCCTCGCAGCAGCACCGAGGGCGGCTGGCGTCAGCGCGAGCGTGCGCGGCCGGACGTTCGCCCGCGAGCGAATGTCGGCGCGACAGTACGAACCGGAAGCCGCCAACCGCACGCACGGCACGACGCCGCGCGCAATACGGTGACACATGATCGTCCTTCGAAACGTGACAGGTCGCACACGCCGGCGGCGTGCGCGGGCCACGCGATGCTTGACGGCATCACGGGCATTGACGACGAATCAGGACGAGAACGGAGGGGCGCGCGGTTGCGCGGCCGTGTGCGGCAGCGCGCGGCGCAGGCTGTCGAAGCGGGTCGCTTCGCGATGCTGAATGACGTGCACGTTGGCCGCGAACGTCAGTTCGGGCGCGGGCAGTGCGGGTGTGTGAGCAAGCAGGCTGCAATAGCCGCATGCCTGGAGGTGGGCCGTCAGGCTCTTCTGCGACGAATCGGCGGCGCGCTCGCCGGTGGCCGGCGCGGCCGAGCAGTAGCCGGCCAGCAGCGTCTCGACGCGCTGCTGCGTCGTCAGTGCCTGCGAGATCGTCGGCGCGAGCGCCGTCATCAGGATGGCGAGCATCCCGATCAGACTGCCGATCTTCCGGAGGCGACGACTCAGCATGCGATGCGCGGTGACGTACAGGCGACGATGGAGCGGATTATGCCACGCACGTCGATGCGCATGTCGGCACGGACGCGCGCATCGACGTACGTGGCGGCGCGCTACGCGTGCTTCGCCAGGTATTTCGTGATCAGCGTCATCTGCGCGGCCCAGCCCTGGTCGTTCATCTCGCGCGCCTTCGCGCGGCGCGCTTCGATCAACTGGTCGAAACCCGTTTCGGTGACCGTGAGCAGCGTGCCGCCGGCCTGTGCGGCGAGCGTGAACGTGACGAGCGTCATCGGCTCGGACGCGTAATCGAAATTCGGGTCGATCGCGAACGGATGCCAGCGAAACGAGAACAGTTGCTTCGGCTCGACGCGGTCGACGACGATTTCGAACACAGTGCCCGCGTAGGGCTCTTGCGCCTTGGCGACGTCGTCGTCGACGCGTGTCGGCGTGATGCGGCCGAACAGCGGCTGGCCCGCCGTGAACGGCCCGTCGAACGTGACGCCGAACCACTGGCCGAATTCGCCGGAATTGCTGACGGCTTCCCACACGCGGTCGGGCGATGCGTTGAGCTGGGCCTGTTTCTCGATGCGATCGGTTTGCTGGGTCATGACGTTCTCCACTCCGGATCAACCTTTGCTGGATGGCATGCGCGAGCGCACGCCGCGTCTAGTCGAGCATGACCGCGTCGGGTACGTCGAGCACGAGGTCCGACGTCGCGACGGCCACGCACGGCAGCGTATAGCCGTCGGCTTTTTCCTCGCGGCTCAGCCCCGGCCATTCGATCGTGTAGCGTACGCTGCCGCTGACGATCCGGCAAAGGCAGCTTCGGCACGTGCCGTTGCGGCACGAGCGCGGCAGCGACACGTGCGCGAACGCGGCGGCTTCGAGCAGCGTCAGCGAATCGGGCGCATCGAAGGTCGCGCCGAGCGGCTCGATGCGCACGAGGGGCAGGTGTTCCGGATCGGTCATGGCGGAGGCAGAGGCGGGCGGCGGTTCGGCGGCAACGCGCCAAGCATACCCGAACGTGCTGGCGGCCGGCGCCGGCCGGCCGCCGGCGTCAGTGCCGGCGCAGGTGCCGGTACACGGTATTGCGGGCGAGACCGAGCTCGCGCGCGGCCGCCGATACGTTGCCGCCATGCCGCGCGAGCACGGCGTCGATCACCGCGGCCTGATGGCTTTGCAGTGTCGTGCCTTCGTGCGTGGCGGCCGATGCGGCCGGCGCCGCGGCGGCGGGCGCTGCCGGTGCGTCGTCGCAATCGAGCCAGAAATCGTCGGGCAAATGGGCGAGCGTGATTTCCGCTTCGTCTTCGGCGAGCATGCCGGCCGTACGCAGCACGTTGGTCATCTGGCGCAGGTTGCCGGGCCAGCGGTGGCGCGTGAACGCGTCGAGCACGTCGGCCGCGATGCGGCGCGGCATCGGTTCGCTGCGCGCGAGCCGCGCGAGAATCCGCTCGACGAGCGCGGGCAGGTCGGTGCGTGCGGCGAGCGCCGGCAGCGTGACCGCGAGCCCGTTGATCCGGTAGAACAGGTCTTCGCGGAACGTGCCTTCCGCGATCATCGCGCGCAGGTCGCGGTGGGTCGCGCAGACCACGCGTACGTCGACCGGCACCGCGCGCGCACCGCCGAGCGGCATCACCGCGCGTTCCTGCAGCACGCGCATCAGCCTGACCTGCTGCGCGAGCGGCATGTCGCCGATTTCGTCGAGAAACAGCGTGCCGCCGTCGGCCTGCACGATCTTGCCGGGGCTGCCGCGCTTGCGTGCGCCGGTGAATGCACCGTCCTCGTAACCGAACAGTTCGGCCTCGATCAGCGAATCGGGCAGCGCCGCGCAGTTGACCGCGACGAACGGGCCGTCCGCACGCGGCGATGCCTGGTGCAGCGCACGGGCGAGCCATTCCTTGCCGGTGCCGGTCTGGCCGAGGATCAGCAGCGGCAGGTCGCGCCCGCGGATCTTCGCGACGCGTTCGAGCACGGCGGCCATGCGTGCGTCGCCCGTGTCGAGCGTCGCGAACGTGATCGTGTCGGGATCCGGCGTGCGCACCCGTGCGGCGGGCGCGGGCGGCGTGACGGCGACGGTGGTCTTGTGCGCTTCCGCGAATTCGCAGCGCGCCAGCACGCGGACGCCGGTCGACAGCGTGAGGCGGAACATCGCACCCGGCGCGCGTGCCGCCTGCTGCGCGAGCTGGCCGAAGCGCATGCCGAACAGCGCGTCGCTGGCCTGATGCTGCAGTGCGTCGAACGACGCACCGAGCTGGAATTGCGCGCTGCGGTTCGCGGCGATCAGCCCGCCGTCGGGGCCGAAGGCGACGAGCCCGGCGAACAGCGAATCGACGCATTCCTCGTGTGCATGAAAGCGCAGCCGCAACGCTTCCGCGCACTGGTTCGCGAACAGGTGGTTCTCGATCAGTTGCGCGGACATCCGCACGAGCGCGAGCGTATGCGGACTCGAGCCGCGCGGGTCGCCGCTGACGTCGAGCGTGCCGAGCGTGCGGCCGAACGGGTCGAAGATCGGTGCGCACGAGCAGGTGAGGATGTGATTGGCGCGCAGGAAGTGTTCGGACCCATGCACGGCGACGGCCTGGCCCGATGCGAGCGCGGTGCCGATCGCGTTGGTGCCGCGTGCGCCTTCCGCCCACGACACGCCGGTACACAGCGCGACGCGGTTGGCTTTCTCGATGAAGTCCGCGTCGCCGATGCTGTGCAGGATCACGCCGTCGGCGTCGGTCAGCAGCACGAGGCTTTGCGTGTCGGCGATCTGCGCGTGAAGGTTCTCCATCACCGGGCGGGCGTGCGAGAACAGTGCGTGATTCGTGTCGAGCAGTTCGCGCAGCGCGAGGCGCGACAGCGGCGAGAAATCCGGGCGTTCGTGCGCGCGCAGGCCGACCGCGGTCGAACGCGCATGCGCCTGCGCGAGCAGGTCGGTGCGACCCGCGGTGGCGGGCAGCACGAAAGGTTGCGGCATGACTTGTCTCCTGTCGGTCCCAGTTAGCGCTTTAGCGCTTACTGGGACCCCATGCTTCGCGGTCGACAGCAGTTAGCGCTTTAGCGCTTACTGCATGTCCCATGCTTCGCGGTCGAACCCGGTGAGCATTTCAACACTCACTCAGGCCCCATGCTCCTCGAAATCGGCCGATCCGGCGCACGCATACGCACCGGAATCCTCTACGGATTCCCGCCTTCGCGTGCGGCGCACCATCGGTGTGCGAACGGCAACCATCCGGGTACGCATCATCATACAAGCGCCGCGTACGAAGCGCGACCGCGAACAAAATCCCCTTGCTTTTAAATGCCCGCCTGCAATGATGGAAATGGAGCACGCACGCGCCGTGTTCCGCATTGCAACATGCATGCGACGCGACATGCATCCGTTCGGGAGACGCATCATGGTTCGGACGGAACTGAGAGTCGTGCTGGCGGCCATCGCCACATTCATCATGCTGGGCGGCATCGCCGTGGCGATCCACGGGCTGCTGTTCGATCTGACCGATGCGGTGCGATACGGGGCGGCCGCGATCGCGGTGGGCGCCACGACGGCTGCCATCGCGCTCAACGTCTGGCCGAACGACCCTCACTGACGCCGGTTTCCGAAACGGTGCCGGATGCCGCGCTGATCTGATGAAAGGCGCGTCGGAACGACGCACGCCGGAAAATTTGTCTCCTGCGCGAAACCGTCTAAAGTGGAAATCAACCGGCATGCATTGTCCGCGCCTATCCCCGCGGGCGGTGCCTCCGCCGGCGAGCCCGCGTACATTTCGTCCGGCCGGTAGCGGACGACGGACGCGGTCATTCGTTTTCTACCGGTCGAGGCGGCTCCCATGCAGATCCATTTCACGAACGAGAAGCCCGAGTATTCGGGGCGCGACCTGATGCTGGCGTTCACGGCGTTGGTCAATGGCGAGCGCGTCCAATGTCAGATCACCGCCGAGGCGCTGGAAGATCACTTCGGCGCGGCGTCGCCGCGCTTCGAGGACATGGTCGGCGCGTTCGATCAGCACCGCGACCGTATCGAGGCGGCTGCACGCCGCCTGCTGTCGGAGACGCGCGCGCAATGCGTGACGCTGCGCAGCGGCTACGTCCGCTTCTACGAGGCCAACTGGCGCTGACGACACGACGCCCGTCTTGCGGCGCACGTCGCTGAACGCTGCGCATGCGAAGACGTTGCCTTGCACGCAATGCCGTTCGGCGGGGCCGGGCGGCATTTTCGTATGCGGGCCGCACCGGCTTGCCCGACCGTCGGCATGGCCGTGCGTGTCGATTCGTCAGGATCGCAGAAGAATCATGCGAAAACGAAAACGCCACCCGAAGGTGGCGTTTTTTCATCGTGCATCATGCCGCGCGCCGAAGCGCCGCCGTCATTCGCTGCCGAGATAGAAGAAGCGGAACAGGAACACGGCGGCGATGAGCCACACGATCGGCTTGACCGAGCGGGCCTGGCCGGTCAGCAGCTTGAGGCCGCCGTACGCGATGAAGCCGAATGCCACGCCGTTCGCGATCGAGTACGTGAACGGCATCAGCAGGGCGGTCAGCGCGGCCGGCACGGCTTCCGTGGCATCGTCCCACGGCACCTCGACCATCTCGCGCAGCATCAGGCACGACACGTACAGCAGCGCCGGTGCCGTCGCGTACGCCGGCACGACGCCGGCGAGCGGCGCGATGAACAGGCACGCGAGGAACAGCACCGCGACGGTGATGGCCGTCACGCCCGTGCGGCCGCCGGCCTGCACGCCCGACGCGCTTTCGATATACGCGGTGGTCGACGACGTGCCGAGCACCGAGCCCGCGACGATCGCCGTGCTGTCGGCGAGCAGCGCCTTGTTCAGGCGGTTCATCTTGCCTTCGACGAGCAGGCCCGCGCGGTTCGCGACGCCCATCAGCGTGCCCGTCGCGTCGAACAGCTCGACGAGGAAGAACACGAGGATCACGTTGATGATGCCGGTCGACAGCGCGGCGCCGATGTCGAGCTTGAACAGCGTCGCGTCGATCGACGGCGGCGCGGAGAACACGCCGTGGAACTGGTTGTCACCGAAGAAGAACGACAGGATCGTCACGCCGATGATGCCGATCAGGATCGCGCCGCGCACGCGCAGGTGGTCGAGCGTGACGATCGTGAAGAAGCCGACGATCGCGAGGATCGTGTCGTGCTTGTGCAGGTCGCCCAGCGTGACGAGCGTGGCCGGGTTGCCGACGATCACGCCCGACGTCTTCAGCGAGATGATGCCGAGGAACAGGCCGATACCCGCGGTGATCGAGATCCGCAGCGATTTCGGAATGCCGTTGACGATCGCCTCTCGTACGCGGAACAGCGTGACGAGCAGGAACAGGCAGCCGGAGATGAACACCGCGCCGAGCGCGGCCTGCCACGTGAAGCCCATCCCCTTCACGACCGTGTACGCGAAATACGCGTTCAGGCCCATGCCGGGCGCGCATGCGATCGGGTAGTTCGCGTACAGCCCCATGATGAGCGACGCCAGCGCCGCGACGAGGCAGGTCGCGACGAACACGGATTCCTTCGGCATGCCGGCGTCGCCGAGGATCGCGGGGTTGACGAAGATGATGTAGGCCATCGTCAGGAACGTGGTGACGCCCGCGAGTATTTCGGTGCGGAAGTCGGTGCCGGCTTCAGCGAAGCCGAAATACCGCTTGATGGATTCCATGAAGGCGTTTCTCCGGTCGGTTGTCGTGTTGCTTGTTGTGCCGAATTGTTGTAAAGGCAGCGCGGCCGGCTTACTGTAACCAGCCACTATTGCCCGGCTATCGGCGGATTGTAATAGCGCGGATAGCTCGGACGATATAGTTGGAGGGCACGATCGAAAGATCGATCGGCTGCCTGCGCGCGAACGGTCTGGCAGCCCGGCCGCGCGACGAAGGCGCGCATTTTACCGGTTCGGGCGGAACGGGCCGGCAGAAATGGCTGAAACGGGAGCGGGATGCGCGAACGACGCCGGCCGATGCGTGCGCAACGGCGTGCAAGACGGCACGCGCGGTGGATCACGCGGCGTGGATGCGGGACGATGACATCCGACTGAAACGGAGCGCCCGCATGCTGCACGAACGCGGGGCAGGCGGCGCGTGCGCGCGAACGCACGTGCGTGGCCGGTGCGGATGCCCGGCAGCGGCGTGCAGCGGCCATTCGTCAGTCCAGGCGGGTGCAGATATCGGGCTATCGTGCGCCGAAGCCGTCCCGCCCGCAACTGTCATTTCGCGAAGCGGGGGCGACTGTGGTTTCTGTGTAAAAGATTGCAAGACCCCATCGCATAAACCGGCAAGTCTTTCTAGGATAGAAACACCGCGCATGCATACGCCGGCCAGTAATTGCCGACGCGGGGGAGTCGCAGTCCGTGCAGGCCAGGCGGTGAAGTGCGGTCAAGGCCGTTGCGTGTTCGGGCAGGCACGGCCGCTTGCGATTGCCCGATGCGGGTTCGTCCGTAATCACGGAGGTCAGCATGTTGAACTGGATCAGCCGTTGGGCGATGCGACACGCCCCCACGCCGGAAAAAACCGCTGCGTCGATGCTCGTGACGGCGCGCATGGAACTGTTCGCTGCCGAACAGCGCGTCATCGACGCGAAATTACAAGCGGATTACTGGCGTACACGTGTGTCATTCCTGGAAGAGGTGCAGAAGCAGGGCATCGATCCGTGGGTGACCTCGCAGGCAGCGCAACGTCCCGACCTCGAGTCCACTCCCCGAAGCACGGGCCCGCGTCTCGCCGCCAGCACCTGATGCCCCTGCTGCATCCCGTCGCTGCGCACGGCGCGCGATCGGTCGCGGCACGCACCGGCGTGCCGCGTCATTGAAAGCGCACCCGCGATGCGATAGCGCGTCGCGGGTGCGTGCATTTCCTCGATTCAGTCATTCAGCAACGTTTCGATGGCGGGTGCGGAAACCGCACCGGACATCATGCGGCCGTTCGCGTTGAACAGCGTCGGCGTGCCGCGCAGGCCCAACGCAAGGCCGAGCGAGCGGATCGGTGCCAGCGGTGCGGCACACGTGCCGGCGGCAGGTTGCACGTTGTCGATCATCCACGCTTTCCACGCCGCATTCCGGTCATCCGCGCACCAGACGCCGCGCGCATGCGCGGCGGCCTGCGGATGGAGTCCCTCGAGCGGATAGAGGAAGGTGTGAATGGTCACGTTGTCGATCCGTTCCAGCGTGCGCTCCAGTCTTTTGCAATAGGAACAATCCGGATCGGAGAAGACGTAGAGCGTCCGCTTGCCGTTGCCGCGGACCGTCTGGATCGCGTGGGCGCGCGCCATCGACGCCAGAACCGCGCCGGTGTCGCGCGCCGCAATGCGGGTGCCGGGGGGCAGCGTGAGCGCGCCGGAAGACGCCGCGGGCGTGCCGTGACTTGCCGGTGCGGGCGCCGCGTTCAGGATGGAGGGGAGGCTCGCGAGCAGGCTCGAAAGCACGGTCAACCGGAGCAGCATTCGTTTTGTCATGTTGATTCGGCATGCGAATAATTTGGAAGATCTGCACACCACGTACGTACGTGACCAACGAGTGCGAGTCCGGTTCAGTGCATGGCGTGAACGCGTCGGCGATGCCCGGCCGGCCGGGCATCACGCCGGCGTGCTCGGGCAACGCGCACGGCGTTCAGTGGCTGGCGGCTTCCGCGCTTGCCTGGTCGTTCGCGTGGTCGCTGGTCTGTTGCTGGGCAGCGGGCGCGTCGTGGTCAGGATCGTCGCAGGCCACGGCGTT
This sequence comes from Burkholderia sp. Tr-20390, assembly GCF_017104595.1. Lineage (NCBI taxonomy): Bacteria > Pseudomonadati > Pseudomonadota > Betaproteobacteria > Burkholderiales > Burkholderiaceae > Burkholderia > Burkholderia sp. Tr-20390. The sequence goes on from NZ_JAAGPC010000159.1 coordinate 13,368, forward strand.
GCCGCTGACGGCGAATGCTGCGGCGAGAGCAAGTATCACTCGGGATGCGTTCATCAGATAATCTCCGGTTTCGATGGGTGGGAACGCCTTCTCGGGTGACACAAGGCGTTCGGGATTCGTAGTGTGTCCGCGCCGCATCGATGCGACCAACTTCCTGAAGAGAATCTCAATACGCGGGTGCTTTCGGTCCCGTGTTCCCGCCGGCGCGAGCGTCGCGGGCGGCTGACGGGCAACGTGCTTGCGCGGCCCGTCGTGTTCTCCGTTCGATTCACTGGACCGGACGGACGGCGCGCAACCTCGAAAAAAAGCCTCGACCGTTTCCGGCGAGGCCTGGTGTGACGGGCGGCGGTACCCATCGGCGCGCTGACGCCCCAGCGTCATCGATGACGCACCGTTTCGTGCCGGTGCCCGGCGATGGATCGCGATGGCAATGAGCGCGAACACAGGCACGCGAGCGCGTGCGTCGCCGCGCGGCGGCGTCAATGGCAGTGTTCGACGCGGGCGCGGGTCACGCGTCGCGTTGCGCGAGCCCGTTCACGAGCAGCTCGGACAGCAGGCCCGTCATCCCTTCCGGGTGCGTGGCCGCGCGGGCCTTGAGCTGTTCGACGAGGTCGGCATTGAGCTTGCAGGCGAACGGCACGAGGCCCTGTTCCTGGTCGAGCTTGCGCTGCGCGCGGCGGTCGAGCTTGGTGGCTTCTTCGGCGCCCTTGCCGAAACGCGCGGAGCTGGATTGCTTCAGCGCGTGCGTCAGCTTGAGCGCCTTGTTCTTTTCGAGATCGGTTTTCTTCATGGCCATCGCGGCACCTCCGGGAAATGAAGCCGCGATTGTACGCATTTCGGCGGGCGACGCCCGCCGAGCCCGCAGGAAACCCGTTCAGGCACCCTTCGTCGTGCCCCAGTTGCCGCCGTGCGCGGCCGCCTGCGCGGCCGGCGAGCGGGCGAGATAGGCGAGCGCCTGTTCGGTCGAGCCTTCGTGGTGCGGCGTATAGCCCGGCTTGAAATAGCGCAGCGCCGCGCCGATCACCTTCCAGAACGACGGCAGGTGCCCGCGCCGCGAGCCTTGCCACCACGCGAGCACGAAACCCGGGTAGCGGCCGGCGGCCGGGTCGCGCCGGTACATGAACTTCGCGCCCGTCGTGATGTAGTAGAGCAGCAGCAGGATCACGAACGCCATGTGCACGCAGCGCTCCGGATAGGTGCCGCCCAGGTGCCGGTAGATGTCGAACGCGACCGTGCGGTGCTCGACTTCCTCGGCGCCGTGCCAGCGCAGCAGGTCGACCATCGTCGGGTCGGCCTTGCCTTCGTCGAGCCCGTGCGCGTTGAGCACCCAGTTGCCGAGATAGCCGAAGAAATGCTCGAGCGACGCGATCACCGCGAGCTGCTGGCGCAGCCAGAAACGCGTGTGGCCGATCTTCAGCCCGAGCGGCTGCTCGCCGAGCACGCGCGTGAAGAGGCGATTGAGCTTCTGCGTGAACGGTTTCGTGTCGATTCCGTGCCGGTCGTAGTAGTGCTTGAGCACGCCGCCGTGCGAACGCGAATGCACGGCTTCCTGCCGCAGGAAGCCTTCGGCCTCGTCGCGCAGGCGCGCATCGGTGATCAGCGGCAGCGCCTTGTTGTACACGCGGCAGAACCACAGCTCGCCTTCCGGGAACAGCAGGTTCAGCGTGTTGATGATGTGCGTGCTGCCCGGGTCGTTCGGCACCCAGGTAACCGGCGTGTCGCTGAAGTCGAACTTCACGTGCCGGGCCTTGATCTTGTGATAGTCGGCGGTATCGGTCATCTGTGTCTCCCTGTGCGGCGTCGTGCGCCGTCAATGCGATGCCATGCTGACGCGGGCGATCATCCGGCCGAGCCACGGCATGAAGCGGCCGACGAAGCGCATCGCGTGCGCCTCGCCGCCGACCGCGACGACGGGGCGGTTGCGCAGCACGCCGTCGACCATCGCCTGCGCGACGGTTTCGGGCTTCAGGCCGCGCATCTGGTACAGCTTCGTCGCGCGCTTGCGCAGCCGCGCTTCGTCCTGTGCGTTGGCGCCCGCGTATTGCGTCGACGCCATGATTCCGGTCTCCGCGAAGCCGGGGCACACGGCCGTCACGCCGATGCCTTGTTCCGCGAGTTCCGCGCGCATGCATTCGCTGAGCATCAGCACGGCAGCCTTCGTCGTCGCATACGCGGGCAGGTCGCGCGACGGCCCGAACGCGGCGGCCGAGGCGGTGTTGACGATGTGCCCGCCGGTGCCGCGCGCGGCCATCTGCTGCGCGAACAGCCGCGAGCCGTGGATCACGCCCCACAGGTTCACGTGCAGGATGCGCTCCCAGTGCCGCGTGCTCGTGTCGAGGATGCCGCCGGCCATGCCGATGCCCGCGTTGTTGATCACGACGTCCGCGCCGCCGAGTTCGCTGCCGACCCACGTCGCCAGCGCTTCCATGTCGTCGGCGGACCCGACGTCGACCCGCTTCGCGTGCGCTTGCGCACCGGTCAGCCCAATCAGCAGCGCGGTGCGTTCGGCGCTCGCGGGATCGATGTCGCACGCGACGACCGTCGCGCCTTCGCGGGCGAACGCGAGTGCCGCGCAGCGCCCGATGCCGCTGCCCGCGCCGGTCACGACCGCGACCTTGCCGCTGAAGCGGCCGCTCGTGGCGCGGCGGCGCGCGTTCGCGAGCGCGGGCGGTTCGTTGCCCGATTCGACCGCGTCGATCAGTTGCCCGGCGAGCGCCGCGAAGCGTGTCGGATCGGCGAGCGGCAGCCAGTGGCCGGCCGCGACTTCACGGCGGTAGTACTGCGGCACCCAGCGCGACAGGTTCTCGGACAGCGCGGGGCTCACGTATTTGTCGCCGAGCGGCACGATCGTCTGCACCGGCGCATGCGCGTAGCGTTCGCGCGGCGCGAACAGGCAGCGGATGAAGTTCGCGCGATAGAGGCGCACGCCGCGCGCGCCGTCGTCGGCTTGCGTCGGGCGCGGCGTGGCGGGCGTTTTTTCGAGCCGGTGCAGCAGGCGGGGCCACGCGCGGCCGAGCCACAGCCGCCAGCCGAGCTCGGGGATGAACGGCAGGTGGAACAGGTATACGTACCACGACCGCACGAGCTGGCCGCCGAGCTTGCCGAGCGACGCGGGCGTCGGGCGCAGCACGCGTTCGCGCAGCCAGAAGCCGACGTGGTCGAGGCACGGCCCCGAGCACGACGTGTACGACGCGATGCGGCCGGCGAGGCGCGGATCGGTGACGAACTCCCAGCCCTGGATCGAGCCCCAGTCGTGCGCGACCAGGTGCACGGCGCGGCCGGGGCAGAGCGCGTCGATCACCGCGACGAAGTCGTCGGTCAGCTTCGCGAGGTGGTAGTCGGCCGTGCGCTTCGGCACGCCGGACAGGCCCGCGCCGCGCACGTCGTATGCGATCACGTAGTGCTTGCGCGCGAGCAGCGGCGCGACGTGCTGCCAGACGCTGCTGTCGTCGGGGTAGCCGTGCACGAGCACGACCGGCGAGCGGGCCGGGTCGCCCCAGGTCTTGACCGCGAGCGTCAAGTCGCCGGAGGCGACCGCCGTTTCGCTGTGAACCGATTCGAACAGGGCCAGCGGCGCTTCGTCGGAAAGAGGCTGCATCGTGAGTCCGTCGTTCAGGGAGTCGGGAGGAGGGGCGCGTGCGGGTCAGGCGGCGGCCGGCACGGTCGCGGCGGCCTGCATCCGCTCGGCCTGGCGGCGCTGCCAGCGGCGCACGTGCGGCAGGTCGTCGTCGAGCCAGTACGCGTCGTCTTCGGTGATGACCAGCAACTCTTCGAATTTCGCGCCGACGCCGGCGAAGCCGAGATGCGGCTCGACGGCCCACAGGCCCGGCACCGGCGCATGCTCGGAGCGGCGGTCGATCGACCACAGCGGCGACCAGCCTTGCTGTTTCGCCGCGCGGCCCTGGTCGAGCAGCAGGTTGCGCGTCGCGTTCAGCCCGAAGCGCGCGACGAAGCGCGGTTTCGACAGCTTGTGGATCTTCGCGACGCGATGCGCGAGCACCTTGAACGGATAGGCCTTGTGGCGCGGCTCGACACCCTGGCGGCGGCACAGCGCGTCGACTTCCTGCGCGACCTCGGCCATCGGCCGGCGTGCCTTCACGAGCCGCACGATCATGTCGCGGTGGTCCATCAGGTCGTCCTGCAGCTGTTCGAGGATCGGGTTGTGGCCGAGGCAGTGCGCGTAGCCGACGTCGGCCACGATGCCGTCGAGCACCGGCGCGACGTCGAGGATCACCGGCATGTCGGTTTCGAGCTGCCGGTTGCTCGGGAAGAACGCGAGATTGAAGCCGCCCATGTGCTTGAGGCCCGAGAAGCCTTCGAACGCGGTGCGGTCGCCGAACCACGCGAACGGCTTGTGCAGCCAGTCGTGCACGCCGTTGTCCTGCAGCCATTCGGTCAGCAGGCGCGCGGCTTCCTTTTCGGTGATGCCGGGGTAGAGCATCGCGCCGACGGTTTCGACGCAGCGGTACGCCAGCTGCTGGACCGCACGGAATTGCGGCAGCTCGTCGAGGTGGACTTCCGGCAGCGGGGGATGGTCGGCCATGATGCGTCTCCGTTTGGGGCGCTGATCCGGAATGCGCCCGCCGGCGTCACCGTCACGGGTTATTCAGTCAGCATTTAATGTGTCATTGAGCGATGTAATGATCATAGACGGTTCCGGGACGCGCGCCAGCCCCAAAGGGTGAGGATTTGTCCTAATGGAAGGGGGAAATGGAGGGGAGGCTCTAGAGTCGGGGTGCCGGGATCGTGGCCAGCCTGGTGCCCCACGGGATGCTCCGATGACACTTGTTGATGGTTCTGGTTCACCGCAAAAGACACTCGGCAAGGGCCTGCATCCGCGCTGCCACGCTGTTTCGTGACGTCTGCCGCCATTTCACGCGTGGCGCGCGAGTCTCCAACGCCTGTTTCGTGGCCGGTCCGTCCCTACCATGCAGCCGTTGAGCGCGTGACGTCGGGGCACGATCGTGACTCCCGGATGACCTGTTGAGCGCTCTCGGAACGGACATGCCATGTCCTTTGAACTCGAAATAGGTGTGGGCCGACATTGCACGTTGTATTCGCCCGGTGAATATCGCGCGCGCTTCCCGACCGGCACACCGGGGGAAAAAACGGGAAAGGCGTTCATCGGATCCGCAGTCGCGAGCGATTTGGCGCGAAATAAGGAGCAGCTGTCGTCCCTGAGCAATTTCCTGCGCGACTGCCGTGTTGCCTCCGCCGCACATGATGTCGCCGAACCGATGCGGCTTTTGCACGGATTGCAGCGCGCCGTAACCGGTGGTGATGTGGTTGCAGTGGTTGAGCCGCTACGGTCAATCGGCGTGCCGGGGCCCAGGTCTGAGGAACGGCTGCGGCCGAGATCGATCACGCTCACGCCATCTCAACTTTTTGGGCGCGTTACCAGGGCCACGGTCGACCGATTTGCACCTGTTCTCGCGAGGCGCAAGTTGCCTGCGGAGGATGGAATCGCCGTCTGGTTTGCAAATCCGGGGGATGTGCTGCCCGATGGCACGATCGCCATGGCGCTCGGCAATGCGCAACCGTTTCCGTATGTGCCTGGCGAGGCTGTTGGCGACGCGATCGAGATCGCATCGGCCAATCGAGGAGAAATGTTCGCCTGCGATGTCATTTCCGCGGAATGCAAAGGCTCCGTATTGCGCGAATTTCCGAGCCAGTATCTTGGCGTGAAGCTGGACGATATTCAGAGCGATGCACGCAATGGGGTCAAGGACGCGCGCAAAGCACTTAAACTGCTCAACGACAACCGATTCAAGAAATAGGATCCAGCATGACTCATCCGATTTTTGACCTGCTGACGAAGCTGGACAGCGCACATGTGGCTTATGCGCTCGGTCGCCATCGTCCCGACACCATTCTCGTTTCCGTGACGGTCGTGGGACAGCGCATCGAGATCGACGTGTTCGATGACGGACACATGGAAGTTTCCCGATTCGTGGGTAACGAGGACGTCGAAGGCGGTGTTGAACTGATTGACGCAATCCTGGCATCGGCGGCCTAGGGGAGGCGATCGGCGTACGCAAGGCTGCGTGCGCTCACCCCTCCCGCTTCCCCCCCAACCGCTCCAGCAACGCCCCCAGCAGATCGACCGGCAGCGGAAACACGATCGTCGAGTTCTTGTCCGCCGCGATCGTCGTCAGCGTCTGCAGGTAGCGCAGCTGCATCGCCTGCGGCTGCAGCGCGAGCCGCTGCGCGGCCTGCAGCAGTTTCTCCGACGCCTGCAGCTCGCCTTCCGCATGAATCACCTTCGCGCGCCGCTCGCGCTCGGCCTCGGCCTGGCGCGCGATCGCGCGGATCATCGTCTCGTTCAGGTCGACGTGCTTGATCTCGACCGTCGACACCTTGATCCCCCACGCATCGGTCTGCGCGTCGAGCGTCTTCTGGATGTCGGCGTTCAGCTGCTCGCGCTCGGCAAGCAGCGCGTCGAGTTCGTGCTTGCCGAGCACCGCGCGCAGCGTCGTCTGCGCGAGCTGGCTCGTCGCCTCGAAGAAGCGCGCCACCTGGATCACGGCCTTCTCCGGATCGACCACGCGGAAATACACGACCGCATTGACCTTCACCGACACGTTGTCGCGCGTGATCACGTCCTGCGCGGGCACGTCGAACACGACGGTGCGCAGGTCGATCCGCACGACCTGCTGGACGATCGGGATGATCAGCACGAGCCCCGGCCCCTTCACTTTCCAGAACCGGCCGAGCATGAACACCACGCCGCGCTCGTACTCGCGGAAGATGCGGATCGACGACGCGATGAGCACCACGACGAAGACGATCAGGATGCTGCTGAAGCCGAACGTGAAACCGATCATGAAGGTTCTCCCTGGTGTCGTTCTCGATGGGGTTCCTGCCCCGGTACGTCGTAGAGCGGGGCGACCGTGAGCAGCAGCCCGTGGCGGCCGGTGACGCGCACGCGGCAGCCGGCGGCAAGCGGCGCGCTGCTGGCCACGCGCCAGCG
>NZ_JAAGPC010000015.1:0-89925 GCF_017104595.1 Burkholderia sp. Tr-20390
GGTGTGAACAGTGGGAGGCAGTGGAGATGGCTGAGTGGGTGCGCGGAAGAGGTAAGTGGTGCGGGAGGGTCGATCTGTGTGCGCGGGGCAGAGCGGAGATTGACGTAGTCGTCGAGGAGTGCTTAGTGCAGGAACAGACAGAGGACGGGCAGGACGTACAGTCAGGAGATTCGAGCGTTTGTAGGATAAGGCAGTTTGAGTCGGCACAACCAGCTCAAGCGTTTTTTTTTGTACAGACGCAGCCGACCACCAAGACCCACACCAGGCCATCCACCCTTCCCCACCCCGCCGCCCTCCCGATCTCGCGCCGCCGGCCCGGCGATCCGCCGCCGCCGGCCGCCGACACGGCCGATTTCGCGGATTTCCGCCAGCGTTATCTGTCCCTGCAGCAGGACATGGAAACGGCGATCGGCCAGTTGCGCGGCCGCCTGCGGGTCGCGGTCGCCGCGCGCTCGTCCGGGATGGCGCGGCTCGCGACGCTCGACGCGATCATGGAGCGCGTGCTCGGCGCGCGCGAGCGCAGCCTGCTGTCGGCCATCCCCGCGCTGCTCGGCACCCGTTTCGGGCGGCTGCGCGACGCGGAGCGGCAGGCGCTGGCCGACGCCGAATCCGCGGCCGCAGCCGCAGCCGCCACGGCAAATCCAGCCGATGACGGCGCGGTGGTGGCCGACGCCACGGCCGTCGCGGCAATCGTGCCCGGCGCATGGCTCGATACGTTTCGCGACGAGATGCAAAGCATCCTGCTTGCCGAACTCGAAGTCCGGTTTCAAACGGTAGACGGGCTGCTCGCGGCCCTTCGCACCAGCTAATCAACACGCTATGTCCAGAATTCGCCTTGATCTCGTTGTCTTCGTCGCCGGTCTGCTCGCTGTGGGCTGGATCGGCGTCGGCTATGTCGCGTCGAACCCGCTGGCGTCGGCCGTCACGCTGCTGATCGCCGCGTGCTACGTCGCCGGCGCATGGGAACTGCTGCGCTACCGGCAGGCCACCGCCACGCTGTCGCGCGCGGTCGCCGGCCTGACCGAGCCGCCCGCGAAACTCGACACGTGGCTCGACACGCTGCACCCGGGCCTGCGCGGCGCCGTGCGCGCGCGGGTCGAAGGCGCGCGCGTCGCGCTGCCGGGCCCGTCGCTCACGCCTTACCTCGTCGGCCTGCTCGTGCTGCTCGGCATGCTCGGCACGCTGCTCGGGATGGTCGTCACGCTGAAGGGCACGGGCGCCGCGCTCGAAAGCGCGACCGATCTCGACGCGATCCGCGCGTCGCTGATCGCGCCGGTGAAGGGCCTCGGGTTCGCATTCGGCACGTCGATCGCCGGCGTCGCGACCTCCGCGATGCTCGGGCTGCTGTCCGCCCTCGTGCGCCGCGAGCGGATCGACGCGGCCCAGCAGCTCGACGCGAAGATCGCGACGACGCTGCGCGTGCATTCGTCCGCGCACCAGCGCGACGAATCGTTCCGGCTGCTGCAGCGCCAGGCGGACGTGATGCCGGCGCTGGTCGACCGGCTGCAGACGATGATGACGACGCTCGAGGCGCGCAGCGTCGCGCTGCACGATCGCCAGATCGAAAGCCAGCAGGCGTTTTTCGACCGGACCGAGCGCGCGTATGCGGGCCTCGCGTCGAATGTCGGCGACGCGCTGAAGGAAAGCGCCGCCGAAAGCGCGCGCGTGGCCGGTGCCGCGCTGCAGCCGGTCGTCGCCGCGACGATGACCGGGCTCGCGCAGGAGATGGCCGCGCTGCGCGATACCGTGACGGGCGCCGTGCAGCGTCAGCTCGACGGGCTGACGGACGGCTTCGAGAAGACCACCGGCAACGTGACGGCCGTCTGGAACCGCGCGCTCGACGAACAGCGCCGCGCGGGCGATGCCGTCGCGCAGCAGCTGCAGACGACGCTCGGCCAGTTCACCGACACGTTCTCGCAGCGTTCGACGGCGCTGCTCGACGGCGTGGCGACGCGCCTCGAATCGACGGAAAGCCGCCTGTCGGAAGCATGGCGCGATGCGCTGTCGCGCCAGGAGCAGGTCGGCGAGACGCTGGCCGGCCAGCATGCGCGCGCGCTGGGCGAGGCCGCCGCGACGTTCGAACGCCATTCGGGCGCGACGCTTGCCGCGATGCGCGAGTCGCACGCGGGGCTGCAGACGCAACTGGCTGCACGCGACGAGGAACGTCTCGCCGCGTGGAACGACTCGCTGGCCGCGATGGCCGCGAAGCTCGGCGACGAATGGCAGCGTGCCGGCGCGCACAGCGCAGGCCGCCAGCAGGAAATCTGTGACGCACTGGCGCAAACGACGCGCGATCTCGCGGCACAGGCATCGACGTTCGAACAACGTTCGAGCGAGTTGCTGTCGACGATCCGCGATTCGCACACGGGCCTGCAGACGCAACTGGCCGCGCGCGATGAAGAACGCCTGTCCGCATGGAACGATTCGCTGGCCGCGATGGCCGCGAAGCTCGGCGACGAATGGCAGCGCGCAGGCGTGCACAGTGCGGGCCGTCAGCAGGAAATCTGCGACGCACTCGCACAAACGACGCGCGATCTCACCACGCAGGCTTCGACGTTCGAACAACGCTCGAACGAGTTGCTGTCGACGATCCGCGATTCGCACACGGGCTTGCAGACGCAATTGGCTGCACGCGACGAGGAACGCCTCGCCGCGTGGAACGACTCGCTGGCCGCGATGGCCGCGAAACTGGGTGACGAATGGCAGCGCGCAGGCGTGCACAGCGCAGGCCGTCAGCAGGAAATCTGCGACGCACTGGCGCAAACGACGCGCGATCTGACCGCACAGGCTTCGACGTTCGAACAACGCTCGAACGAACTGCTGTCGACGATCCGCGATTCGCATACGGGCCTGCAGACGCAGCTCGCGGCGCGTGACGAAGAACGCCTCGCCGCGTGGAACGACTCGCTGGCCGCGATGGCCGCGAAGCTCGGCGACGAATGGCAACGCGCAGGCGTGCACAGCGCGGGCCGTCAGCAGGAAATCTGCGACGCACTGGCACAAACGACGCGCGACCTGACCGCACAGGCCTCGACGTTCGAACAGCGCTCGAACGAACTGCTGTCGACGATCCGCGATTCGCATGCCGGCCTGCAGACGCAACTGGCCGCGCGCGACGAACAGCGCCTGTCGGCATGGAACGACTCGCTCGCCGCGATGGCCGCCGCGCTACGCGACGAATGGGCGCAGACGAGCGCACAGGCCGCGACGCGCCAGCAGGACATCTGCGACACGCTGGCCCGCACCGCGAACGACATCACCGCGCAGGCACAGGTGCATGCGAGCGACACGATCAACGAGATCGCGCGTCTCGTGCAGGCTGCCTCGGAGGCGCCGAAGGCCGCGGCCGACGTCGTCGCCGAGTTGCGCCAGCGCCTGTCCGACAGCCTGGTGCACGACACCGCGATGCTCGAGGAACGCAGCCGCCTGCTCGCGACACTCGAAACGCTGCTCGGCGCGGTCAACCACGCGTCGACCGAACAGCGCACCGCGATCGACGCGCTCGTCAGCACGTCGGCCGACCTGCTCGACCGCGTCGGTGCACGCTTTAACGACACCGTCGATGCCGAAACGCGCAAGCTCGACTCGGTGGCCGCACAGGTCACGGCGGGCGCCGTCGAGGTCGCGAGCCTCGGCGACGCGTTCGGGATGGCCGTGCAGGTATTCGGGGAGTCGAACGACAAGCTGCTGACCCATCTGCAGCGCATCGAGGCCGCGCTCGAGAAGTCGCTCGCGCGCAGCGACGAGCAGCTCGAGTACTACGTCGCGCAGGCGCGCGAGGTGATCGACCTGAGCATGATGTCGCAGAAGCAGATCGTCGAAGACCTGCAGCAGCTCGCCGGCCGGCGGGCGAGCGTCGGAGCGTAACGCATGCACGACGAAATCGACGGCGGCGCGTCCTCCGCCCCGGTGTGGCCCGCGTTCGCCGACCTGATGTCGGTGCTGCTTGGCGCGTTCGTGCTGATCCTCGTCGGCGTGATCGGCATGCAACTTCAGCTCACGTCGAAGCTCGAGGAGGCCATGCGTGCGCGCCAGCAGGAAGCGCAGCAGCGCAAGTCGCTCGAGCAGGCGCTTGCCGGGCCGCTCGCGGCCGGCCGCGTGACGCTCGTGAATGGCCGCATCGGCATCAGCGGCAACGTGCTGTTCGCATTGAATTCCGACCAGTTGCAGCCCGCGGGCCGCGACCTGCTGAAGACGCTGGCCGCGCCGCTGGGCGCCTACCTGAAGACGCGCGACGAGATCCTGATGATCAGCGGCTTCGCCGACGACCAGCAGGTGCATGCCGGCAACCGCCTGTTCGCGGACAACTGGGAACTGTCGGCCAAGCGCGCGTTGACGGTCACGCGTGCGCTGATCGACGCCGGCGTGCCGGCGTCGTCGGTGTTCGCCGCCGCGTTCGGCTCCGAGCAGCCGGTCAGCTCGAATGCTGACGATGAAGGCCGCGCGAAGAACCGCCGCGTGGAGATCGCGCCGGTGCCGCGCAAGTCGGCATCGAACGGAGGGAAGGCGAAGTGACCGGCGAAGCGACGCACGTTCGCGCGACGCTCGACGCATGGCGCGAGCAGGGCGCCGACCGGCTCGATCCGGTGCGCTTTCACCGGATCGACGCGCTCGAACGGCGCGCGGCCGCGCTCGAAGGCGACGCGCGCGCGTTGCTCGATGCGCGGCTGGCGACGTTGCTCGAAGGCTTCGCGGAGGTCGTTGCGCGCGCCGATAAAACGGCAACCGCAACCGCAAGCGGCGCGGCAGGTACGCCCGCGCGCGGTGCGTTGGCGGAACTCGTCGAGCGGCTCGCGCGCGATGCGCAGGCCGACCGGCGCGGGCTCGATCCCGAGCTGGTCGACTACTTCCGCACGATGTGGTCGAAGGTCCGCACGGAACAGCAGTACCGCCAGTCGCTCGACCAGGTGCCGCGCAACGCCGGGCCGCTCAATTCGAACAGTCTCGTGCACCGGTCGCTCGCGACGATGCGCGAGTTGTCGCCGGCTTATCTGCAGCAGTTCCTGTCGTATGTCGACGCGCTCGCGTGGCTCGAGGATCTCGCCGGCGGCGGCGCGCAGCCCGAGAAGGAAGCGCCGCGCGCGAAGGCGACCAGCCCGGCGAAGAAGGTGACGCGCGCGAAGGCGCGGTAACGCCGCGCGCGCTCACGAACGAACGCGGGTTGCTACCGGCCCGGCTCTGCCTCCTGGATGGCCGTGCGCAGTGCGTGCAACGCCTCGGCCAGCGCCGACGCGAACGGCGGATGCGCGGCGATCCCCGCCGCGTCGAGCTGGCTCCCGAGGATCGGCAGCGTGATCGACGCGCGCTCGACGATGTTCGCCGACATCACCGACAGCGTCTCCCGCAGCGCCGCGTCCGCATGCGTCGCACGCGGCGACGCATTCAGCACCGCGACCGGCTTGTACACGACGGCCTCGCATCCCACGATCCAGTCCAGCGCATTCTTCATCACGCCCGTGACGCCGTGCGCGTATTCCGGGCTGGCGATCAGCAGGCCGTCGGCGGCATTCACACGGTCGATCAGGTCGCGCACCGCGGTGGGTGACGGATATTCGGTATCGGGATTGAACAGCGGGAATTCGCCGAGACGATCGAAGCGCACGATGCGCATGCCGTGCGGCGCGACGCGCGCGGCCGCGTCGAGCAGCGCGGCGTTGTACGACTGCGCGCGCAGGCTGCCGCACAGCGCGACGATGTCGATGTGGCGGTCGGAGTCGGTTCGGGAATCGGTTGTCATCGAGATGCGTGTCGGTTGGCGCGTCGCGTAGCGGCGAGCGTCGCGCCGGTCGCACGGATTATCGCACCGGTGTTCGGGCGGCGCTGTGCATGAACAGCTGCCACAATTTGAAAAGGTTACTGCTCGACAAGCTGCGCGAATCTGGCCAGCTGGATCTCTCTTGTGTAGCTTTAGATTTCTCGTCATTACGAGCCGTGGGGCGAGCGAAAAACTGACCGAACCCTACGGATCGCGCGTGACCGGGTTCAAGCATTACGTTCTCGTAGACGCTGACGGTATGCCTGTTAGCGTTATCCTGACCGGCGCAAACCGAACGACATTACTCAACCGCTGCCGCTGGTCGATGCTATTCCGCCGAGGCATGCGCGGCTGACTGCTTTGCAAGCCCAAGGTCATCTACGCAGATCGCGGCTACGACTCCGAGTCGCACCGTGAGCGCTTGCGTGATCGTGGCATCAAGCTTGTAATCGCGAAGCGACGCGCTGACCATGGCAGTGGTCTGGATAAATTCCGATGGGTGGTCGAACGGATTCACGTGTGGCTACACAAGCTCCGTCGTCCGCGAATTCGTGTCAATCGGCTTGGCGACATTGTCGAAGCGTTCTTGAAACTCGGCTGCTTGCTCGTCTGTTGGAACACCTTCAAACGACCTGAGCGGAATTTTTGAACTGTCCTCTAGGGGCGATCGGAGGCATTCTTGAACAAATGGAGAATGGTGACAAATGGCAAGATGGATGATGCGTAAGAGGGCAGAATGGAAATCAGTGCGGGCGTGCCGACGTGCCGCTTGCGGGTTCGCCTTGGTATTGTTCGCGATGTCGGCCTATGCTGGCGAGCAATTCGACCTCCAGTGCCGGAATGGTACTCATCTGGGCCGATATGTCGTTGGCCAGAACAGCGTGTCGGCGCGTAACCGGGAATCGCCGATGGGCCTCTTTTATTGCCCGAGCGACCGGAAGATCTACAACATACGGACCGACGACCGGCGATTGCATGATGGCACCTGCGCCGTGCCGTTCGAGGATGTGGAGGTGACGTACTTGAGCTTCGAGCGTCGCCCACCTTTTCCTCTGTGTGATGGTGGCTATCTGGCCGATCCGAGGATGGTGATGTTCTTCGATTGACAGTGAAGCCGATGCCGCTCCGCAAATGCATCGACCATGCTGACCTGCAGCCGACGGTGGCGGCAGCGATTCCTGCTGAAAGCTACCTGAGCGCTCACGATCGTCCCGACACCGCGACACTGGTCATCTGGGTCATCGATCCGTCGCTCAACCGCCAGCGCGAACGCGAGTATTCGCATGCGACCGGCGCATTCCTGACCCTCGCCGAGCGCTATGCGCTGTGTCCGCAGAACCGGACGTGCGTGATGCCGGACGGTCGCGTGACCGTCCACGTCGGTTATCGCTTCGATCCCGACACGGATGTCTGCAGCGAGACCTAAGCGGTATTTGACAACGCAACGCCAGCCTTGCTCGTGAAGAGCGAGCAGATGTGTTTCTTGCCCGAGATGCGCGACCCGGAAGACGTCGTGCGCGATGCGCTGCTCAAGGCCGAGTTCCCGCGCACATATGCCGGCTGGATCGTGACGGAGCGCATCGGCTACTGGGTCGGCGTGCTCTACCGGCAGCGCCGCGGAGCCGGCGAATCGGGTGCGCACGAGGATGCGGTGTTCACGGCCGAGCGGTCGCGCAGATGAAGCGTGTCGATCCGAACATCGAATGGCTGCTTCCGTCGGTGCTCGCCGGGCTCGCCCGGATAAAGATGATGGACGAGCACATATTGCGGCTGGCGTTCAGCGAACGAACGGGCATCGCGATCTAGCACGGTCCTGCCTGATACGCGAACGCTCACATGCAGGCGGCGCCGGCCATCCCCGCCGCGCGCGCGAACTCCCCGATCTCCCATCCATGACCGAGCATCAGCCGCCGCGTATGCAGCGCGCCGTGCACGTCGTCGGCGACGGTTTCACCGAGATAACGCAGCGCACGGCCGTCGATATCGACGAAGCCGTGCCGGTAATCCTGCGCGAGCGCCGTCCACAACTGCGCGGCGCCGACCGACTGGCGCGCGCCGCTGATCAGGCACAGGCCCGCGTCGAGCCCCCAGCGATACAGCGTCGTCGCGAGCCCCTTGCGCTGCGCGGACCCGCGCAGCCGCGTATGCGGCGCGCGCAGGAAGCGGTCGGCGCGGCGCGGGATTTCCGGCAGGCGGTTGAACACCGTATAGCCGGCGAGCTGGCGCGCGGCCGGATCCTCGACATACAGGAAGTACTCGCCGTCCGCCTCGCGGTGGCGGACGATCAGGCCGGAGCGGCCGAGCGCGACCGCCGGCAGGCCGTACAGGCGATGGCCGGGCTGGTGGAGACGCGCGTAGAGCGTGTCGAGTTCATCGTCGATGTCGTGCTGGGAATGCTGTACGTCGATACGCATGGCAAAGGTCGCCCGTCCCGGGCGGTCCGAGAAAGTGGTTCATCGCAAAGGGGGAAAGGAATGGCTGCGGCCCCCGGGCTCGGCGAAGCGAGCCGGGGCCGCGAATCAGCTGGGGATGTGCTGGAAACCGGCGGCGATCGCGGCGAGGCCCGCGATGCAGAGTGCGAACAGGATCAGGACTTTGTGGATCACGTCTCTCTCCTCAAGAATACGCGGCGCCGAAGGGCGGCATCGCGGAGACGGTGAGCGGCGGGCACGGCCCGCGCGGCCGTCGTGCGGGACGACGGTCGAAGGTCCGGGCGACAAGCGGGCAGGTCGGGCGCCGTATCGCACGCGGACGGGCAGCACCATACGCGACGTGATCCGGGTGGGCAATCGGACAGAAGATGAAAAGCGACGAAAGGCGGAGAATCGCGTCGTTTCGCGACAATTGGCCGCATGGGGGCGGAGGCGGCGGTGCCGGCGCGTACTTGCACGACGGCCACCGAAGTCGATGGAATCGCCCGCGCCCGGTGCCGTCTGGTGCGCCAGGCGGCATCGGGCGTTCCGTCAAAGGACCGGATTGAGCGAAAGATTGCCATCACTTGCGCAATCGCATTCGCAACGAGGGAACGTGCTGTCGAGCGACAGCACGTAATTGCCGAGCTTCTTGTCGGACGTCCACGGTTGGATACGTTGGTACGTGAACGTCTTGACGTCCCATCCGGCCTTGGCATGTGCCGCCAGTGCATCGGGGTGGGGGTGTCCGTACGGCTTGGTCTTGCGGACAGGATGTACGTCGCCGACGGAACAGACCACCTTCGAATGCGGGCCACCCGTAGGTGCGCTCGGCGCAAGGCCCATTTTTCCGCCGTGGTGCGATACCACCAGCCCGACTAAATCGAAGCTGCTCCAGTCGACGGGGATGGACTCGCAACGCGCATCCCCCTGGAGCAGCAGGGCCGTCGGTTTGTCGACGCGTCCCTCGTCGGCGAGCCGTTCCGCAGTCGGCGTAACCAGCATCACGAGCCCCGAGTTGTTGCGCAGTTCGGATGACGTGTTGCCGACGTCGGCATCCGGCTGGGCCTTCACGATGACGCCGTGGCTGAACGGGAGCGTGGCGAGATTGATCGGCCAGTACTGCAACGCGGTCAGTCCGGATGCCCCGTTGACCGTTTTCAGCAAGAGGCGGATGAGTTCGAGATGGGTTGCGCCCAAGCCCAGGTGTTCCTGGCACGGAGCGATCCAGTAACGCTGCAGCGCATCGGGAACGATCGTCAGTTTGGCGTATTTGTTTCCCTTGGTGTCCGTGACGACGTAAAACCGTTCGAGTATGCCGGCCCAGTGATCGAAATCCCAATGCGACAGGACGACGGGTGCATGGAGCCAGTCGAACTCTTCGGTCATCTTTTGCCGATCGCAATGAAAGAACCGCGGTGCATGCTTGGGCCGGGTGTAGTCGTACACTGAGATCGGTTTGCCGATATCGAAAAATACGAGCGGATGCTCGTTGCGATCCACGAGCGCACTTGCGCTGCCTTGCCCGATATCGTAGACGGCCGCGAATACCTGGTCCTTGCCGCCCACGCGCCATTCCAGGATCTCCCTGAGAAGCGCCTTGCCCCTGGGCGTCGTGCCAGACCCGGCGGCTGCGGATCTGGCGACCGATTTCCGGTAGGCGACGGTGGAAAGGCCGGTGCGAACCCGCCTGGAAAGTCCGGCCGGTGCAGTGCCGATGAAGCCGATATGAACCGGAAGCGCGGGTTGCGCATCGTCGGCCGCCGCGCGCAGTGCAATTTCGGCCGGTGCAGTGTCGTCGCCCGGCGTGTCGTTCAGGCCGACGATCAATGCGCGTTCGGGATTGCGCGCCGCGGAGTCGATCGCCTGCCGCCAGCTCGGTTTCATGTCGGCATACCGCAGCACGACCGGCAAGGTCTTGATGCCGTCTTCGAACGGTCTTTCGACCAATTGCGAGAAGGTCATCCCGTTCCGCAGGTTTTCGACCTCGTCGGGATGGAGCAGGTCGAGAAGGACAAAGGCGTCTTCGTTTGCGTCCTCCCGAGCGCCGATGTCGATCTGGTCGACCCAGGCCATATAGGCCCGGTGTTCATTCAAAAGCTGTTTCGCTTTGTTCAAGGGTCTCTCCGCGTGATTCTTTTAATTGCCGATGGCGCGCATCCGGCGAGGCCGCCTTTGCCGAATGGCGCAACGATACTACAGCGCGTGGCGCACCGTGTGCCGGGAAATCGGTGTCGTGCGGATGCGCGTCGCTCGGAGACGGGTGTCGTGCTGGCGGGTCGCGAAGGCGGTGCAGCAGCGAGGGCGCACGAAGTGAAGGTTGGCGCAGGAAGGCGCGGACAGCGGGGCAACGGGAGCGTCGACGAGGATATGGCGGTGCGCGCGGCCAGCGACGCACGATCATGGCGGTCAGTCGGCAGTGTTTACCGCACGCTTGCAAGGCATGCGATACATCTGCTCGCTATCGGCCGAAGCGCGGCGCGCCGGAACCGGCGAAACGTCGATGTGCGAACGCGAGCGCAGACGAGGGCGCGGCAGCCCGCCCCGCCCTTTGCCCCAGCGTCAAGCCGGCGCGCGCTGCCCGAATGCCTGCCTGATCCGCGCGAACAGCCCGTGCTGCTCGATCCATTCGGCATACGCGCGATAGTCGGGGTCGCGCATCAGGTGGCGCTCTTCCGTCTTCGCCCGCGTGTAGTAGATCAGGTTGACCGCGACGAGCCCTGCGCAGTGCATGAGCCCGACCTGCCAGCCGAGCGGCTCGACGAACGGCACCGATACCATCCAGTACGACAGGTTCTTCGTGATGTACGCCGGATGCTTCGTGAAGCGGTACGGGCCCGACGTGATGATCCCGCGGTTCGTCAGGTTCGAGAACCGCAGCCCGAACGAGATCGTGCACAGCGCGTAGGTCAACAGCAGCAGGATGATCGCCGCGCCCCAGATCACGCGCAGCGTCGGGGCCGACATCAGCCAGTTGTCCCAGAACATCGAGCCTTCGTAGCGGATGTAGTTGTTCGAGAACAGCGACCAGAACGGCTGGTAGCACATCAGCGCGGCCACCCAGCCGAGCGTCGTCGGCTCGACGGTGCGCACGTGGCTGTCGAGGATGCGGAACGTGCACAGATAGCCGACCGTGCCGAACATCAGGTCCATCGTGAACGACAGGTCGTACATGAACACGAAGGTCGCGATCGTCATCGGCGCATGCATCGCGTTCGCGAGCGACGCGGTCAGGTGATCGGCATCCTTCGACAGGTAGACGGTCATCAGCGGCAGGAAGAACGCCTTCACGCCCCAGCCGGCCAGCATCTCGCGCACCGGCTTCCAGCTTGCGGGCTGCTCGCGGCGGAACAGGAAGCGGCCCCACAGCAGGTACGCGTCGTCGGTCTCGCGCTGGTGGCGGTCCATCCACGCGAAGTAGAACGGCGCGGCGACGATCACGTACGGCGCGAGCGAACGCAGCAGCGACCAGAACGGCAGGTAGAACTTGCCGTGGTATTCGGGCAGCAGCCAGTAGATCACGCCGATGCCTGCATAGATCGACGTCAGCGCGCCGAGCCGCGTCGCGACGCGCGCGATGCCGAGCGGCCGGACCGCCTGCCGCGACAGGCCCGCGCTCGGGCGCAGGTAGACGCGCGAGATGAAGATTTCGTGCAGCGCGATCGTGCCGATGATCGCGAGGCTCGCGATGACCGCGCGGGTGGCTGCGTCGAGGCTCGGCTGACCGCGCGTGATCCATAGCGCGAAGAGCCCGGCGGTGATGCCGAGCAGGCCGGCGCGCAGCGGCGTGGCGGAACGGGGTGGGCGGTCCTGGACCGCGGCGATGCCGTCAAGCGTGGAATTCATGATCGGATCCTCGTACGGATGAGGGCCGGCGCCCCCGCTTGGCGGGTGACGCCGGCCGTCGGCCGGGCTTTGTATGGATGCGCGCCCGGCCATTGGCCTGTGGTTTTGATAGGTAAAGCGTTACTTCTTGTTGCCGCCGCCCAGCAGACCGCCCAGGAGGTTCGTCACCGGCGACAGCAGGTTGCCGGCGCCGCCCGCGGCACCACCGCTCGAGCCGCCGGTCAGGCCGCCCACCACGGAGCCGCCACCCGCCGGCGTCGTGACCGTGCCGGCCGCACCGCCGGGGCTGGCCGTGCCGGTGGCGCCCGCGCCGCCTGCCGGCGTCGTCAGCGCTCCCGTCACCGTGCCGACCGGGCCGCTCGACAACAGGCCGCCGAGCGTGCCCGTCACGTTGCCGCCCGGCGTCGTGACCGTGCCGGTGAGGCTGGCGCCGAGCGGCGTCAGCGAGTTGACGAGGTTGGTGACCGGCGCGAGCAGGCCGCCGATACCCGCGCCACCGGTGCCGCTGGTGCCGCCCGTTCCGCTCGTTCCGCCGGTACCGCTCGTGCCGCCCGAACCGAGGCCGCCGAGCGCACCCGTCAGCGAGCCGAGCAGGCCCGTGACCGGTCCGAGCGGGCCGCCGCTGCTCGTGCCGCTGGTGCCGCTGGTGCCGCCCGAACCGCTCGAGCTGCCGCCGCCCAGGCCGCCCGTCAGCGTGCCGAGCAGGCCCGTGATCGGGGCGAGCGGGTTGCTGCCGCCCGTGCCGCTGCTGGAGCTGCCCGCGTTGTTGTCGTGGACGAGGCCGCCAGTGGACGTCACCGTGTTGCCGAGCTGCGCCACGACACCGCCGAGCGCGCCGCCCACCGGGTTGTCGGTTGCGCCGCCGACCTTCGTGCCGGCGCCGGCGAGGCCGTTGCCGAGTGCGCTCAGCAGGCCGTTGAGCGGCGTGCCGAGCAGCGTGACGCTGCCGAGCGTCTGCGTGGCGCCCGGCGTCGTGACCCCGCCGGTCAGCGTGTTCGTGATCGGGTTGATCACCTTGCCGACCTGCGTCTCGAGCTGCTGGACCGGCGAGCTGTTCAGCGCCGTGTTGAGGCCCGATGCGGTCGAGTTGACGGCGCCGCCGACGGTGTTGACGAGATCGCCGACGAGCGTCGTGACCGGCGACAGCGGCGACAGCGGGCCGGAGCCGAGGCTCTTCACCGCGTTGCCGAGGTTGTTGACCGCGCCGCCGGTGCCGGTCAGCAGGCCGGTGGTCGACGTCAGCGTCGGTCCGAGCGGGTTGGCCGACACGCCGATCGAGCCGAGGCCGGCCGCGACGCCGTTGCCGAGCGCCTGCACGCCGTTGCCGAGGCTCGTGACCGCGTTGCCGACGCTGGTGGCCGTCGTCGGGTTCGTGCCGGGGATCTGCACGCCGCCGATCTGCGCGCCGCCGGTTGCGACCGTCGTGCCGAGTGCCGTCACGAGGTTGCCGGATTTCTGGAGAACATTGCCGAGGGGGGTGACGCCGGTGCCGGAGGTGCCGGAGGTGCCGGAAGTACCGGAAGTACCGGAAGTACCGGAAGTACCGGAAGTGCCGGAAGTGCCCGACGTGCCGGAGGTGCCCGACGTACCAGAAGTGCCCGAAGTACCGGAGGTGCCCGAGGTGCCGGAAGTGCCCGACGTGCCGGAGGTGCCGGAAGTACCGGAGGTGCCCGACGTGCCGGAGGTGCCGGACGTACCGGAGGTGCCCGAAGTACCGGAAGTGCCCGACGTACCGGAAGTGCCCGATGTGCCGGAGGTGCCCGACGTACCAGAGGTGCCGGACGTACCGGAGGTACCCGACGTACCGGAAGTGCCCGACGTGCCGGAGGTGCCCGACGTACCGGAAGTGCCCGACGTGCCGGAAGTGCCCGAAGTACCGGAAGTACCCGACGTACCGGAAGTGCCCGACGTACCGGAAGTGCCCGACGTACCGGAGGTGCCCGACGTACCGGAAGTGCCCGACGTGCCGGAGGTGCCGGACGTGCCGGAGGTGCCGGACGTACCGGAGGTACCCGACGTACCGGAGGTGCCGGACGTACCGGAGGTACCCGACGTACCGGAAGTGCCGGACGTGCCGGAGGTGCCGGACGTACCGGAAGTACCCGACGTACCAGAAGTGCCCGAGGTACCGGAGGTGCCCGACGTACCGGACGTCCCCGACGTACCTGAACTACCCGAAGTCCCGCCACCCGAAGTACCCGACGTCCCACCACCCGACGTCCCCGACGTCCCCGAGCTGCCGCCGGTCCCTGACGTGCTCGGCTTGATCGTCGGCGGGGTCGTCGGTCCATCGACCGAGCCGCAACCGTAGAGCGCGAGCAGCGACGAGACGGCCATCGTTACCGTCGTCTTCTTGAAGAGTTTGTGCATGTTGGCCTCGACATTGGAAGTGTGTCCAAGCCTCCTCTGCAAATTCCGCGCCACGGCAGTATTCCCGAAACGGTGTCGCGCTTTATTGCAGGAATCGGGAATATACGTGCGATTTAAACGGCGTTCCGGCGGTTTCGCGCGACCGGCACGCAGGGTGCGCCGGCGCGGCGGTTGCGATGTTCCCGCGCGCCGCCGTAACGCGCGGCGCGATGTTACGTAGCGTTCGACATCGCGTGACGCGGGCGGCCTCGAACCGAGGGCCGCATCTTTGACGAAACGCGCGGGCCCGATGAACATGGCGCGACATCCCCGGCTCGCGGCGACGCCGCAACACCCACGACTCCACCAGGACACGGACATGAGCGAACAGGACAGGGAATACGGCAAGGCGCGACGCATCGACGTGATGGGCGAGGCGTTCGTCGAGCGTGCGATGCGCGACCTCGACGGTTTTTCGCGGCCGCTGCAGAACTGGCTGAACGAGCACGCGTGGGGCAGCACGTGGCAGCGGGGCGGGATCGACCTGAAGACGCGCAGCCTGTGCACCTGCGCGATGCTGGCGGCGCTTGGCCGCAGCACGGAACTGAAGGGTCACATTCGCGGCGCGCTCAACAACGGCGCGAGCCTTGTCGAGATTCGCGAGGTGTTGCTGCACAGCGCGCTGTACGCGGGCGCGCCGGCCGCGGTCGAGGCATTCCGCAGCGCGCGGGAGGTGATATCGGATCTCGGGCTGCCGGTGCCCGACGACGAAACCTGATGCCGCGCCGGCGCCGGCGGCACGGCACGGAATCAGGCGCTGTTACGCGGTCCCGGCTTACGCGATGCGTGCCGACGGCGCGGCCACCTCGGCCGGCGCGGCGGCGACTTCGAGCAGCCAGTCGGCGGTGGCTTCCGGAATCGTGACCGGCAGCATGTGCCCGCCCTCGACGACCTTCAGCCGCACGCGCGCCGATTTCTTCGCGAGCGCTTCGCCGTGCTCGCGCCAGTTCAGGATCGGATCGGCGCGGCCGTACAGCACGTCGACCGGCAGCGCGAGGTCCGCGTAGCGGCGTTCCATCGCGGGCAGGTCGACCGGTGCCGACAGCAGGTCGGTCGCCGTCGCGTAAAACACGTGCGGGCGCATCCCCAGCAGCCCGCCGCCCTTGACCGGGAAGTCGCGCGGCACGTCTTCCGGCGCGAACACCTGGCCCACGGCCTTGCGGCCGGTCAGGATCGTCAGCGGAATCGCGAAGGTCCACGACACGAAGCGGCGCACCAGCGGCGACGGCAGCATCAGCGGCTTGAACGGCGCCGGCGGCTCGCTCTGCTCGTGCGACAGCGGCGCGATCAGCGCGAGCCGGCTCACGCGGTCCGCATGATTGAGCCCGACCGCGAGCGCGATCGCGCCGCCGAGCGAGTGGCCGACCAGCACCGGCTTGTCGAGCTTCAGCGCGTCGATGAACGCGGCGACCGTGCGGGCCTGCGCGAACACGTTCGCCTGCGAACCCGCGCCGCGGAGCGAGCGGCCGGCGCCCGGCCGGTCGATCAGGATCACGCGATGCTGCTGCGCGAGCCGCGCGAGCGGCAGGTACGCGAAATTGCGCAGCTGCCCCGCGAGCCCGTGGACGAACACGATCGGCGGGCCGTTGCCGTATTCGACGTAGTGGATGCGGTCGCCGCCGATGTCGACGAAGCGGCCTTCGGGCGGAAACGCGCGCGTCACGCGGCGGGCCACGTAACCGGTAAACAGCGCGAGCGCGGCAAGCACCGCGACGACGCCGAGCAGCACGTTCTGGATCAGATGGAGCGTAGGGGTCATGTCGGCCTCAGCGGGTTTCGAGTGCGGGTTCGGCAGCCGGCGCCGTGGCGCCCGGGCCGGCTTTTGCGCGGCGTTCGAACTGCATCGCCGAATCGGCGAGTCCGCTGAACTTCAGCGATGCGAGATCGAGCACGTAGTTCTGGTGGAATTTCCATGGCTTGCTGTGTCCCTGCTTCGGCAGGATGCCGGCCGCGCGCTGGATGTAGCCCGAGCTCAGGTTGACGGCCGGCACGTTGCCGGGATCGCCGGCGCCGAGCCGCGGCACGCACGTGTCGTAGCCGTTCGCGCGCATGTGGTTGAGCAGCCGGCACACGTAGCGCGCGATCAGCTCGGCCTTCAGCGTCCACGACGCATTCGTGTAGCCGAACGACGACGCGAGGTTCGGCACGTCGCTGTACATCATCCCCTTGTACGACACGGTGTCCGGCAGGTTGACCGTGCGGCCGTCGACGGTGACGCGCGCGCCGCCGAGCATCTTCACCTTCAGCCCGGTCGCGGTGACGATCACGTCAGCGTCGAGCTGCTGGCCGCTCTTCAGCTTGAGGCCGGTCGGCGTGAAGCGCTCGATCTCGTCGGTGACGATCGACGCGCGGCCCGCGCGGATCGCCTTGAACAGGTCGCCGTTCGGCACCAGGCACACGCGCTGGTCCCACGGCATGTAGCGCGGCGTCAGGTGCTTCGCGACGTCGAAGCCGGGGCCGACCTGCTTGCTGGCCGCGCGGATGATGAACTGCTTGGTCCGGTCGGGCTTGCGGCGCGACACGTTGTACAGGTACATCGTCAGCAGCACGTTCTTCACGCGCACGAGCCGGTGCGCGAGCCGCGACGGCAGCACGCGGCGCAGCGCGTTCGCGATCTTGTCGCGCGCGGGCAGCGACACGATGTAGGTCGGCGAGCGCTGCAGCATCGTCACGTGCTGCGCATCGGCCGCCATCGACGGCACGAGCGTGACGGCGGTCGCGCCGCTGCCGATCACGACCACGCGCCGGTTCGCGTACGACAGGTCCTTCGGCCAGTGCTGCGGATGCACGAGCGTGCCTTCGAACGTGTCCATCCCGGCCCAGTCGGGCAGGTAGCCGGCGTCGTAGTCGTAATAGCCGCTGCACATGAACAGGAAGCGGCAGGTGTAGACGAGCGTGTCGGTCGCACCGTCCCGCGTGCGCTCGATGCGCACCGTCCAGCGCGCGCGGTTCGAGTCCCAGTCGGCTGCAATCACCTTCTGGCCGTAGCGGATCGTCTTGTCGATGCCGTATGCGCGCGCGGTGTCGCGGATGTAGTCGAGGATCGTCTGGCCGTCCGAGATCGCCTTGTCGCTGTGCCACGGCCGGAAGCTGTAGCCGAGCGTGAACATGTCGGAATCCGAACGGACGCCCGGATAGCGGAACAGGTCCCAGGTGCCGCCGATCGCGTCGCGTGCCTCGACGATCGCCACGCTCGCATACGGGCAGCGCTGCTTCAGGTGATAGGCCGCGCCGATGCCGGACAGGCCGGCGCCGACGATCAGCACGTCGAGGTCGTTGCCGTCCTGGCGGGTGCCGGGCGCGGGCGGCGCGTCGCGCCGGTCGGTCGTCGTCGAGGTCATGCTGGGTCCTTGGTCGGCGTGGTCGGGCGCGCGGCCGGGGCGTGCGCGCGTTCAAGGTTGCGGGCGCGGGCGCGGCGCACGTGGCGCAGCATCAGCCACTGGTAGCCGGCGCCGAGCAGGCGGGCGAT
Organism: Burkholderia sp. Tr-20390; assembly: GCF_017104595.1. Taxonomy (NCBI): domain Bacteria; kingdom Pseudomonadati; phylum Pseudomonadota; class Betaproteobacteria; order Burkholderiales; family Burkholderiaceae; genus Burkholderia; species Burkholderia sp. Tr-20390. The sequence goes on from NZ_JAAGPC010000015.1 coordinate 17,891, forward strand.
CCGGTCGAGCCGGCGTGCGTCGGCGCCGACGAGCACGCGGCGCGCATTGCGCTCGACCCCCGCGAGGATCTGCCGCGCGGCGTCGTCGGCCGTCGTCGCGTTGATCAGGCGGTTGGCCTGGCGGCGATGGGTCGCTTCGTCCTGGCCCGTGAGCGCATGGATGCTGGTATCGACGCGGCTTGCGTCGACGATGTTCGTCGCGACGCCGCCCGGATGCACGCAGGTCGCGCTCACCGGCGCGCCGTCGAGTTCGAGCTCCATCCGCAGCGCCTCGGTGAAGCCGCGCACCGCGAACTTGGTCGCGTTGTACGCGCTTTGGGTGGGCATCGCGACGAGGCCGAACAGGCTCGACGTGTTGACGACGTGCCCGTCGCCCGACGCGCGCAGATGCGGCAGGAACGCCTGCGTGCCATGCACGACGCCCCAGAAGTTGATGCCGACGATCCATTCGAGATCGGCGATGCGCGCGGTCTCGGCGCTGGCGGCCAGCGACACGCCCGCGTTGTTGAAGACCAGGTTGACCTTGCCGTGCTCGGCGCGCACGAAATCGGCCCACGCGAACACCGCGTCGCGGTCGGCGACGTCGAGCCGCCGCGTGCTCACGCGCACGCCGTGCTGCGCGCAGGCGGCCGCCGTGCCGGCGAGCCCGACGTCGTTGACGTCGGCGAGTGCGACCTCGCAGCCGCGCCGCGCGAGCTCGACCGCGAGGCTGCGGCCCATGCCCGAACCGGCGCCCGTGATCGCGGCGACCTTGCCGGAAAACCCCTTCATCCGTCGTTCCTCCCGTTCCGCTTGCGCTGTACCGGCGGCGCATCTATTGTGGTGTTGTTCGTCACCACTTTAGTTTTCGGGTGTCCTGATGTCAAATAGCGGAATGGAGAAAGCACTCGAAACGGAAAAAAGGGGCCGGTCGTATGGCGGCGTGGCGCCCGAGGTGCGGGCCGCGGAGCGGCGCGACGCGCTGATTCGCGCGGCGACGCGCGTGTTCGGCACGGTCGGGTTCCGCAAGGCGACCGTGCGGTCGATCTGCCAGGAAGCGAAACTGAACGATCGCTATTTTTATGCGGCGTTCGACAGCACCGACGATTTGCTGCGCTGCACCTACCTGCATCACGCGCAGCAGCTGCACGAAGCGGTCGGGCGGGCGGTGGCCGAACGCGGCGGCGATCTGCACGAGAGCGTCGACGCGGGCCTCGCCGCGTTCTTCGCGTTCCTGCGCGACCCGTGCGCGGCGCGCGTGCTGCTGCTCGAGGTGATGGGCGTGAGCGCGGACACCGACATGACCTACCAGCGCATGCTGATCGACTTCGGCAAGCTGATCATGGCGATCGGCGCGCCGCGCGAAGCGGCGACGCCCGCGGAGCGCACCGAGCAGCGGCTGATCGGGCTCGCGCTCGTCGGCGCGATGACGAACGTCGGCGCGGCATGGCTGCTCACCGACTATCGCGATCCGGAGGCGCAGATGGTCGCGAGTTGCAGGAAGGTGTTGTTGGGGACGTTGCGGGAGGTGGGATAGATCAGCGGGAACGGCCAATGGCTTGGCTTCATGATGGACCAAATTCAGACTATAATCGGTCTCATTGTCGCCTGATAAGGGACGCGTTCCATGAAATTTTCTACTCAAGTCAAGCCGATCAGCTATCTCAAGAGTCATGCGGCCGAGATCGTCAAGGACATCTCGGAAAGCCGCGAGCCGATGCTGATTACCCAGAACGGTGAGGCGAAACTCGTCGTCATGGATGTCAAGTCGTACGAGGAGCATGAAGAGACGCTTGCGCTTCTCAGGCTGCTTGCATTGGGCAATCGGGAGATCGAGCAGGGTCATTTTCGTCCCGTCGAGGATGTCTTCGCGGACCTCGACAAGGACGACGATCAATGACGTTAAGCGTTGTCGTTCTTCGTTCAGCAGAAGAAGATCTGAAGATGTTGAAGCGCTATCTCGTTTCGAATTTCGGTGCGGAGACATGGCGAACCAGCTACGGCCAGATCAAGGATGCCATTGCGTCGATCCGTGCATTTCCAGGCCAGGGAAGGATTCCCGATGAACTGGCGAACATCAACCTCAGTCAGTATCGCGAAGTCGTTGCCGGAATGAACCGTGTCATTTATGACGTGCGCGGCGACACGATTCATGTGCATATCGTTTGCGATACGCGCAGGGATCTGAAGTCCTTGCTGATGAGGCGGCTCATGCTCGCACATTGAGCACGACTTCCTCTCTTCTTCGTTTCACGGTTCCACTTTTCGTTACATCGGGCGTGAACGCTTTGTTGTTGGCGCCCCCACCGTCTCCCCGATCCTCGCCTTCATCGCGTCGACAAACGCCCGCACTTTCGGCGAAGGCAGCCGCGTCGACGGATACACCGCGTGAATCCCGGCCGGCGCCGAGCGCCACGCAGGCAGCAGCCGCACGAGCCGGCCCGCCGCGACGTCGTCGGCGGTCGAGAAATCCGTCAGCAGCCCGAAGCCGCCGCCCGCGAGCACGATCGCGCGGCACGCGGTGGCGGTGTTCGACACGACCGGCGCGACGCAGCGCACGGAAGCGGTGTTGCCGTTCGCATCTTCCAGTTTGACCGTATGCGCGTGCGGCAGCGACGACAGCATCACGAACGGCAGCGCGGCGAGCGCATCCGGCTCTTGCGGCCGCCCATGGCGCGCAACGAACGCGGGGCTCGCGACCAGCCATTTCTCGTACGTGCCGAGCTGCACCGCCCGATAGTTCGAATCGGCGAGGCGGCCGATGCGGATCGCGACGTCGAGGTTGTCCGCGACGAGATCGACCACGCGGTCGTTCGCGACAAGTTCGACGTCGAGCCCCGGATGCCGGTCGCGCAACGCGACGACGGCAGGCGCGACGACCAGCGCGCCGTAGTCGATCGGCACGCTCACGCGCAGCGTGCCGCGCAGCGGCCCCGCGTCGGACGACACCGCATCGAGCGCGCTTTCGGCGGCGCGCACGATGTCGCGGCACGCGTCGTAGAACGCCCGCCCCGCGTCGGTCACGCTCAGCCGCCGGGTGGTGCGCACCAGCAGGTTCGCGCCCACCTCGGATTCGAGGCGCTGCATGTGCGTGCTGACGACCGTCTTCGCCAGGCCGAGCCGCTCGGCCGCGGCTGTCAGCGAGCCGGCGTCGACCACCGCGACGAAGATCGCCAGCCGGTTCAGGTTCACGTCGCGCAGGTCGGCCATCGTCGATTGTCCTATGGAAGAGGATGATGTTTCAGCGATTATCCGTCTTCTGGCGACGAACGGCGAGCGCTACGCTGCGGTTGTGCGTCGCCGATCCCCGGCGGCGCGAGAGTCCGGAGCGTTTCCATGTCTGCCGCCAACAAGCCTGCTTCCCCGATCCGTGTGTATTCGTTCCTGCTGTCCGGGCACGCTCATCGCGTCCGGTTGTTCCTGTCGCTGCTCGGCCTGCCGTCCGAGACCGTCGACGTCGATCTGGCCGCCGGCGCGCAGCGCGAACCGGCGTTTCTCGCGCTCAATCCGCTCGGGCAGGTGCCCGTGATCGACGACGGCGGCACGGTGATCGCCGACTCGAACGCGATCCTCGTCTACCTCGCGAAGCGCTACGGCGACGCGCACTGGCTGCCCGACGATCCGGCCGGCGCGGCGGTCGTGCAGCGCTGGCTGTCGTATGCGGCGGGGCCGATCGCATCGGGGCCGGCCGCCGCGCGGCTCGTGACCGTGTTCGGCGCGCAGCTCGACCAGGAGGCCGCCAAGCGCACGGCCGCCAAAGTGCTCGGCGTGATCGACGGCGAGCTGGCCGGCAAGCCATTTGCCGCCGGCGCGCAGCCGACGATCGCCGATATCGCCGCGTATTCGTACATCGCGCACGCGCCGGAGGGCGGCGTGTCGCTCGAACCGTATCCGCACGTGCGTGCGTGGCTGGCGCGCATCGAGGCGCTGCCGGGCTTCGTCGCGATGCCGACGACGCGCGTGGGCCTGCTCGCCGCGTAACACCCACCGAAGCCGAGCCTGTTCAGGGAGAACGCGATGAATGCCCCGACTGTCCCGACCGCCGTCGTACCGGGCTGGGAACTCGACACCGCGCCGTTTCATGCGGGCGAGCTCGCCGTGCAGCAGCGCGCGGGCGTGACGGAGGTCGCGGGTTCGGCGGGCCGGCGCGGGATCCGGCGCTTCATGCCGGACCAGCACCGGACGTTTTTCGCGCAACTGCCGTTCTTCGTGCTCGGCGGCGTCGACGCGCACGGCCAGCCGTGGGCGACGCTGCGGGCCGGCGCGCCGGGGTTCGTGACGTCGCCCGATGCGCGCACGTTGCGCATCGCGGCGCGCGCGCTGCCGGGCGATCCGCTGGCCGGCGCGTGGCAACCGGGCGCGCCGCTCGGCGGGCTCGGGATCGAATTCGATACGCGACGGCGCAATCGCGTCAACGGCGTCGTGCGCGCGGTCGACGGCGATGCGCTGACGATCGCGGTCGAGCAGAGCTTCGGCAACTGCGCGAAGTACATCCAGGGGCGCAAGCCGACGTTCGTCGCACGGGAAGTCGATGCATCCGTCGAGCCGGACGTGTCGGACGCGTTGAACGACGCCGATCGCGCGCTGCTTGCGCAGGCCGATACGTTCTTCGTCGCGAGCGCGAACACGTCGGCGGACGCGGGCGCCGCGCGCGGCGCGGACGTGTCGCATCGCGGCGGGATGCCGGGTTTCGTGCGCGTCGACGATGCGCGCACGCTGACGACGCCGGATTTCAGCGGCAACCGCTTCTTCAATACGCTCGGGAACCTGCAGCACGATCCGCGTGCGGGGCTGCTGTTCGTCGATTTCGATAGCGGCGACTTGCTGTACGTGGCCGCGCGCGCCGAGATCGTGTGGGACGGGCCGCTCGTCGCGTCGTTCGACGGTGCGCAGCGGGTCGTGCGGTTCCATGTGCGGGAAGTGCGGCGCATGCGCGCGGTGCTGCCGTTCCGGTGGTCCGCGGTCGAGCGTGCGCCGCAGTTCGCGGCGATGGCGGCGGGTGTGGGCGCAAACGCAGGCGCAGGCGCAAACGCAGGGGCAGGGGCAGGGGCAGGCGTGGTGGTATCGTCCGCATCCGCATCCGCATCCGCATCCGCATCCGCATCCGCATCCGCATTGCCGACCGCATCGGCGTCGGCACCCGCATGGCGCCCACTGCGAATCGCAAAGATCGTCGACGAAGCGCGCGCGATCCGCTCATTCCATTTCGAACCGGTGGACGGCGGCCCGTTGCCTCCCTATGAAGCCGGGCAGCACCTGACGCTGCGCATCCCGCTGCCCGGCAGCGATTCGCCGGCGATTCGCAGCTACACGCTTTCCGATGCACCGGGCGGCGCGCATTACCGGGTCACCGTGAAGCGCGAAGGGCGAGTGTCGGCGTGGCTGCACGATCACGCGCACGCGGGCATGACGCTCGACGCGCAGATGCCGCGCGGCCGCTTCTCGTTCGATCTCGCGAGCCCGCGCCCGGCCGTGCTCGTGTCGGCCGGTATCGGCATCACGCCGATGATCGCGATGCTGCGCCGCGCGCTGGCCGACGCTCGATCGCCGCGCCGCGTGGTGTTCTTACACGGTGCGCGTGAAGCGGCTGATCGGCCGTTCGCCGAGGAACTGGCACGCGTCGCCGCCACCGACGCGCGCTTGTCGCTTCACTGGTTCGACAGTCATCCTCACGAAGGCTCGGCAGCGCATGCGGGCCGCATCGACATCGCGCAGCTGAAGCGGATCCTTTCGTTCGACGATTACGATTTCTACCTCTGCGGGCCGTCGGCATTCATGCGCGACTTGTACGACGGATTGCGCGCACTGAACGTGCCGGACGAACGCATCCGTTTCGAGGCATTCGGGCCGTCGAGCGTGGCACGCAGCGCGACCCGCACGACTGCCGCGCCGGCGGCGGCGAGCGTGCCGGTCGTCTTCCGACGCACCGGCCGCGAAGCCGCGTGGACGCCCGCCGACGGCACCTTGCTCGAATTCGCGGAAGGGCAGCGCGTGGACGTGCCGTCCGAATGCCGTTCCGGGTCGTGCGGCACGTGCGCGACGCGCGTGCTGTCCGGCGCGGTCGACTACGAGCAGGCGCCCGATGCCACGGTCGAACCCGGTTGCGCGCTGCTGTGCGTCGCGCGGCCCGCGAAGGGGACGGAACCGCTCGTGCTCGACCGCTGACGCACGCTGCGACATGCCGCCGCAGACGGCCTGCTGCGCGAAAAGCGCGCGCAACTGCTTCTTTTTTCGAATGCCGGTTGGATCGACGATAGCGTCAACCGATAGATGAAAGGAGCGCAATCATGAAACTGCTCGGCATGATCAAACTGGTTCTGTGGAGTTTCTTCGGCGTACGCAACAGCAAGGCGCACGCGACCGATCTCGCGAACGCCAACTTCACGATGCTGCCGTTCGTGGCGATCATCCTCGCAGTGCTCGTCGGCGCGGTCATCTACGGCGTCGTGCACCTGGTCGTCGATCCGACCGTGACGATGCAGGGGTTCTGAGCAACCTGCCGTTGCCGATGAATCGCGAGCGGGCGAACGTTCCCGCTCCGGTTTCCGGCCGTATGGCCGGCGCGCAACGGCGCCGGCCGTTGAGGCGGGCGCGCACGACGCAAGTCACGCGCCCGTCGGCACCGTCGTCGTGCCGCGCGAATCGCGCTGTCCTCATTCCCGCCTTCCCCGTTTCCCGTTTCGCCCGATTCCAGGTCGGTCAGCCCCGCCCGGGGTAAAATGCGCGCCGCGCCGCGATGTCGCGCGCGACGGGCACGCCGCCGTTCCAGCGAACGGTGCGCTCAAGTGCGTCGCGCCCGCACCGAGGCGTTCGAAGCGTCCCCCCGCATGACAAGACCGCGCGATGCCGCCGGCCGCCCGACACGCCCCCGACGAACCCGTCGACGGCCGCGTCGGTTCCCGGCGCATCACCTGAATCCGACGTCCCATCCTGCGTCTTCCTGACCGAGCGGCCCGCTTGCGTGCCGCATCGCCCGGTTCGTCTGATGAATGTCGCGCGCGAGCACGCTTCGCAGCTTCGTAAACGGTTTCGACAGGGTCGAGTGGCGAGTTTTCCATCCAGAACAATGACGGTGAATAGAACAACAGCGTCGCGCGCACGGCGGCGGCGCGTGAAAGTCGGGCTTGGCGTCGGTCTCGGCATCACGCTTTTCGCGGCCCAGGCCGCCGCGGCGCCGGGCGACACGCCGGCGCCGGACACGGAGGCAGCCGGCAGCGCGACGCTGCCGACGATCACGGTGAGCGGCGAGCGCGGCAATGCGCTGCGCGTACGCAACGCATCGGTCGCGGGGCTCGACGATACCCCGCTGCGCGACACGCCGGCGTCGGTGAGCGTCGTCACGCGCGCGCAGCTCGACGACCAGCAGGCGAAGCGGTTGAGCGACGTCGTGCGCAACGACGCGTCGGTCGTCAACGACTATGCGCCGGTCGGCTATTTCGAAGGCTTTGCGATCCGCGGCTTCCCGGTCGATCTCGCGAGCGCGATCCGGATCGACGGGCTGACGGTGTCCGGCGAGCAGAACGTGCCGCTCGAGAACAAGGAGCGCGTCGAGATCCTGAAGGGGCTCGCCGGCATCGACAGCGGCGTCGTCGCGCCGGGCGGCGTGATCAACTTCGTGACGAAGCGCTCGGCGAACGTCGCGAGCGTGACGGGCGGCGTCGACAGCCGCGGCTCGACGTCGGCGGCCGTCGATCTCGGCCGCCGCTTCGGCCCCGACAATCAGTTCGGCTTCCGGATCAATGCCGCGAAGGAGAACATGCACTCGACCATCGACGGCACGAACGGACGGCGCACGTTCGGCTCGATCGCCGCCGACTGGGACATCAGCCCGCGTGCGAGCCTGCAGCTCAACGCCGAATTCCAGCAGTGGATCCAGCGTTCCGCCCCCGGCTATCAGCTGCTTGGCGGCACCGTCGTGCCGTCGGTCAAGACGACGTCGAAGGCGCTCGGCACGCAACCGTGGGCGAAACCGGTGACGACCGACGCGCTGAACCTGAATGCGCGCTTCGACTACCAGTTCAACGACGACTGGAAGGCCTACATCGCCGCCGGCCGCAGCCGCACGATGATCGACGACAACAGCGCGTTCGCGTACGGTTGCTCGTACGCGGCGAGCTGCACGGCCGGCGCGACGTCGCCGTTCTTCTTCGGCGCGAACGGCGACTACGACGTCTACGACTTCCGCAGCCCCGGCGAATATCGTCGCAACGACGACCTGCGTGCGGTCACGACCGGCAAGTTCGCGACGGGCCCGCTGCGGCACGAGCTGACGCTCGGCGTGAGCGTGCAGCGCCGCGTCGTGAGCATGGCCGACGCCGTGTACGACTACGTGGGCAGCGAGAACGTCTACGGGCCCGACACGACGTTCTCGCCGTCGCCGAATTCGCCCGGCCCGTCGTATCCGCGCCTCGATGCGTGGCAATACGGCGTGTTCGGGCTCGACCGCATCAGCATCGGCGAACACTGGCAGGTGCTCGCGGGCGGCAAGGAAGTGCTGTTGCGCCAGCGCAGCTGGAGCAGCCTCGACGGCGGCGCGACGCATACCGACCGCTCGGTGTTCCTGCCGCAAGTGGCGCTCGTCTACAAGCCGGTGAACGTGCTGTCGCTGTACGCGTCGTACAGCAAGGCGCTGTCGCTCGGCGACCAGGCGCCCGTGCGCGCGACCAACGCGTATGCGTTCCTGCCGCCGGTCGAATCGCACCAGTTCGAGGTTGGCGCAAAATACGACTGGCTCGACCGGCTGAGCCTCACGGCCGCCGTGTTCTCGATCAGCAAGCCGTTCCAGTTCGCCGACCCGGACGCATCGGGCACGAGCTACACGTTCGTGCAGCGCGGCACGCAGCGGCATCAGGGGATCGAGCTCGGCGCGGCCGGGCGCGTGACCGAGCGCCTGGGGCTGACGGCCAGCGTCGCGGCGATTCGTGCGCGTGCGTACGATTCCGGGTCGCCGGCGTATGAAGGGCACCAGATCATCAACGTGCCGGCGCTGCGCGCGACGGTGTATGCGGATTACGCGGTGCCAGGCGTCGCGGGGCTGAACGTGCTGGGCGGCGTCGAGTACAGCGCGGCCCGCAACGCGAACGAGGAGGGCACCGCGCGCGTGCCGTCGTGGTTCGTGTTCAATCTCGGCGCACGCTATACGACGAAGATCGGCGGCCATCGCACGGTGCTGCGCGTGTCGGTGGACAATCTGTTCAACAAGTTCTACTGGCGCGACGCGGGCGAGCAGCAAGGCGATGCGTATCTGTTCCCGGGTGCGCCGCGTACCGCGCGCGTGTCGTTGACCTATGATTTCTGACCGTCCGGAACCGGCCGCGTGACGCGCGGCCCCGGCAGCCAACCTGGAGAGCACAGACGATGTCCCCACTCGAAATCGCCGGCGTGATCGTCAGCGCGCTCGCGATCTGGCTGACCGCGAAGCGGCGCATGCTGTGCTGGCCGGTCGGGCTCGTGTCGGTCGCGCTGTACGGCTGGATCTTCTTCGACGCGAAGCTGTATTCGGACATGCTGCTGCAGGGCGCGTTCGCGGTGCTGCAGGTGTACGGCTGGCAACGCTGGCTCGCGCAGCGTGCGAGCGAGGCCGACGGCAGCGCGGCGCCGGCGGGTGATGTCGCGCCCGTCACCGGCGTGCGGCCGCTGCAGATGCTGCCCGACCTGATCGCGGCCGTCGTCGGCAGCGCGTTGCTCGGCGGGATGATGGCGCGCTGGACCGATGCGGCGCTGCCGTTCGTCGATGCATCGCTGACCGCGTTCAGCCTCGTCGCGCAATACTGGACCGCGCGGCGCTACATCGCGTCGTGGGGGCTGTGGATCGTCGTGAACGTCGTGTATGTCGGGATGTTCGTGTTCAAGGAACTGTATCTGACGGCCGGACTCTATGCGCTGTTCATCGGGCTGGCCGTCGTCGGCTGGCGCGACTGGAGCCGCACGGCCGCGGCGTTGCGCGCGGCGGCCGGCGGTGCGCTGGCAACCGGCGGCGGCGCGCGCTGATCCACGTGCCGATCTGAATCAACCACGGAGCAACGTCGTTCATGTCATTCCCCCTCGAGCCGGACGGATCCCTGTCGCGTGACGTCGCGCCGCCGCAATTCGGCGTCGACGGCGAGCAGGCCGAACGCGACTGGCCGCTGATGACGCACGACGAGGTGGCGGCGGTGCTCGCCCGGATCGACGGCGCCGGCGAGCCCGCGCGGCTCACATGGCACAGCCCGCGGCAGTTCGCGGCGGCCGTCCTGGTGCAGATGACGGACGGGCGCGGGCTGTTCGTCAAGCGTCATCACGTGAGCCTGCGTGATGTCGCAGGGCTCGAGGAAGAGCATCGCTTCATCGCGCATCTGCGCGAGCGCGGGATGCCGGTGGTCGACATTCTTGCCGATCGCGACGGCGCGACCGCATTCGCATCCGGCGACTGGACCTACGAGGTGCACGTACGGGCACCTGGCGTCGACCCGTATCGCGGCGTGATGTCGTGGCAGCCCTTTACGCATGCTTCGCACGCGTACGCGGCCGGCCGCGCGCTGGCCGAGCTGCATCGCGCGTCGGGCGGCTACGATGCGCCGGCGCGGCCCGTGCGGACGCTGCTGTCGAGCTTTCGCGTGCTGTCGTCCGCCGATCTGGCGGGCGCGCTCGAACGCTGGGTCGACGCGCAGCCGCTGCTCGTGCGCGCGCTCGGCGCGCGTGACTGGCGCGACGACGTGGTCGATGCGATCGGCCCGTATCACGCACGTCTCGTGCCGCTGTTGCCTGCGCTGCCGCCGCTGTGGACGCACGGCGACTGGCATGCGTCGAACCTGTTGTGGACGGAGGCGGGGCCCGGTGCGCAGGTGCGGACCGTGCTGGATTTCGGGTTGTCGGATCGCACCTGCGCGGTGATGGATCTCGCGCTCGCGATCGAGCGCAATACGGTCGACTGGATGGCGCCGGCCGATGCGCGGCGCGTCGAGTATGCGCAGATCGACGCGCTGCTCGATGGGTACGAATCGCTCGAACCGCTGGGCGACGAAGCCTACGCGGCGCTGGTCGCGCTGCTGCCGATCGTGCATACGGAGTTCGCGCTGTCGGAAGTCGCTTATTTCGGCTGCATCATCGATGCACCGGCCATCGTCGATATCGCGTACGACGGCTACCTGATCGGTCACGCTCGCTGGTTCGGCGAGCGCGACGGGCGGCAATTGCTTGACTGGCTCGCGCAGCGGCGGCGGGTGAGGCGAGGGGCTGCCTGATTCGCCGGCGGGGAATCGCCGCGCACGTGTGCCGATTCCCCGTGCTACCGCCATCTTCCGTGCGGCCGTCGCGCCGCACGTTCATCGAATCCTCCTGATCGCCGAAGCGGGGCATGGCTCTCGCAGGGCGCCGCACGCGCGCACGCGGCCGCCCCCAACATGACGGAAATATCATCTTCGCCTCATGTTCGCACTGCGGCCGAACCGTAGCATCGGTCGCGAACCGTTACCGCAGAACCGAACATGCTCAAGCTCAACCTCGCCGTGGCCATCGTCTTCGCGATGGCCACGACGGCTCATGCGCAGCCGTCGCTGTCGCCGGGGCCGGCCCCGTCTGCTTCCGGCAGCGTCGCGCCGATCAGCGTACCGCCCCCCGACGCTCTCCCTTCCAACTCATTGACGCTTGCCGACGCGCTATCGGTCGCGGCGCGGAACAATCCGGCGCTGCGCGGCGCGCGCGCGGACGTCGATGCGTCGGCCGGGGCACTGATGCAGGCCGGCGCGCGCCCCAATCCCGAAGTGTCGTTCCTGCAGGAAGGGTTCCGCCGCGCCGAACGCACGTCGACCGCGCTGATCAACCAGACGATCGAACTCGGCGGCAAGCGCAGCGCGCGGCTCGATGTCGCGTCGTACGGCAGGGAAGCGGCCAATGCATCGCTCGACGAGCAGGGCGCCGTCGTGCGCGCCGACGTGATCGCCGCGTTCTACGGGCTGCTCGCCGCACAGCGCCAGCTTCAGGTGACGGAGGAATCGGCCGCGATCGCCGCGCGCTCCGCGGATCTCGCGAGCCGCCGGGCACAGGCCGGCAAGGTGTCGCCGGTCGAGGCGACCAAGGCGCACGTGGCGGCGGCCGGTGTGCAGATCGAAGTGGTGACGGCGCGCGGCCGTGTCGAGGTCGCGCGCGAGAAGCTGAACGCGGTGATGGGCGAGGCGCGCGATGGCGGGCTTGCCGTGCAGGGCGACCTCGAAGCCGTGCCGCCGGTCGAGCCGCTGTCCGCGCTGACCGCGCAGCTCGATGATTCCCCGCTGGCACGGATCGCGCGCGCCGAGATGCTGCGCTCGAACGCGGCCGTGTCGCTCGAACGTGCGCGGCGCATTCCGGACGTGACGATCAGTGCCGGCGTGAAACGCGTGACCACGGGCGGCGTGCCGGACAACCAGGCGGTGGTCGGTGTGTCGATCCCGATTCCGCTGTTCAACACGAACAAGGGCGCGCTGCTCGAGGCGACGCACAAGGCCGCGCGCGCGAATGCCGATCTCGATCGCGAACGCACGCGGCTGCGGCTGGACCTTACGCAGGCGTACGCGAATTTCGAAGCCGCCGCGCAGGAAGCGCAGCGGCTGAAGGCCGACATCCTGCCGGCCGCGCGCCTCGCGCTCGACGCGATGTCGCGCGGCTACGAGCTCGGGAAGTTCAGCTTCCTCGACGTGCTCGACGCGCAGCGCACGCTGTTCCAGGGCCAGTCGCAATACGTGCGCGCGCTCGCCGATGCCCATACGGCCCGCGCCGACATCGGCCGGCTCGTCGGTACGCCGCTCGCATCGCTTGCACCGGTCGCGCAATAGCGCAACGGACGCCTCTTTTACCTGAAGGATCACCATGTCACGCAACAGAATCCTGATCATCGCGGCGGTCGTGCTCGGCAGCGCCGGGATCGTCATCGGCGCACTCGGCGTCACGCGCAACGGCGGCGGCGACGGCGCGTCCGCATCGGCGGCCGTTGCCGCTTCATCCACCGAAGCCACCGGCGAGCGCGGCGGTGTCGTGCTCACGCGCGGCAAGCTGTCCGTCGAAATCGTGATGACGGAGAAGCCCGGCGATGCGCGCCTGATCGTCTATCCGTTCGTCGACGGCAAGCCGGCCGACAAGGGCGTCACCGTGTCCGGCACGCTGGTTCGCTACGACCGCTCGCACGAGCCGTTGCGTTTCGACGCGGCCGGCCAGAAGTTCGTGTCCGCGCAGTCGATCGGCAAGCCGCACGTGTTCGATGCGACGATCGACGTGAAGGCGGGCAATGAGTCGGCATCGTTCCCGTTCGCCCGCGCCGACGGCGCGATCGCGTTGACCGACGCGCAGCTCGCGACCTCGAAGATCGCGCTGGCGAAGGCCGGCCCCGCGCAGATCGCGACGCCGTTCCAGTTGCCGGGCGAGATCAAGTTCAACGAGGATCGCACCGCGCACGTCGTGCCGCGCGTGGCCGGCATCGTCGAGCAGGTGTCGGTGTCGCTCGGGCAGAACGTCGCGAAGGGGCAGGTGCTGGCCGTGATCGCGAGCACCGATCTCGCCGACCGGCGCAGCGAGCTGCTGACGGCCGAACGCCGGCTGTCGGGCGCACGCGCGACCTACGAGCGCGAGCGCACGCTGTGGAAGGAGCGCATCTCGGCCGAGCAGGACTACCAGCAGGCGCAGGTGCAGTTGCGTGAAGCCGAGATCGCCGTGCAGAACGCGCGACAGAAGCTCGCCGCGCTGAACGCGCCGGTCGGCGCGGGTGCGCTGAACCGCTACGAACTGCGCGCGCCGTTCGCGGGCACGATCGTCGAGAAGCACGCGACGCCGGGTGAAGCGATTGCCGCCGATGCCAGCATGTTCGTGATCTCTGATCTCTCGACGGTATGGGCCGAGATGGCCGTGCCGGCGCAGCGGTTGAACGACGTGCGGGTCGGCCGCGATGCGACGGTCATCGCGACCGCGTTCGAATCGCGCTCGAGCGGCCCGATCGCGTACGTGGGGTCGCTGCTCGGCGAACAGACGCGCACTGCGCCGGCGCGCGTCGTGCTGCCGAACCCGGACGGTGTGTGGCGGCCCGGGATGTTCGTGAACGTGTCGGTCGACGCGGGCAAGCAGGGCGTGCCGCTCGCGGTCGCGAGCGACGCGCTGCAGGACATCGACGGCGCACCGTCCGTCTTCGTGCGCTCGTCGAAGGGTTTCGTCGCGCAGGCCGTCGAAACGGGCCGGCGCGACGAACGGGCGACCGAAGTGCTGAAGGGGCTCAAGCCGGGCCAGGAATATGCGGCGTCGAACAGCTTCGTGTTGAAGGCCGAACTCGGCAAGGGGAGCGCGGAACATGAATGAGCGCTACGTGTGTGCCGTTGCACGCCTCGCGGCCCGCTATGTGGCCCGCTTTCCGGCCCGCCGGGTGACCGGCCGGGCGGCCCGTCCATCGAGGGTGACCGTGCCCCGTTTCAAGGAATCCCGTCATGTTTGAGCGCCTGATCCGCTTTGCGATTGCGCACCGCTGGCTCGTGATGCTGGCGATCGCGGCCGTGGCCGCGCTGGGCGTGTTCAGCTACCAGAAGCTGCCGATCGACGCGGTGCCCGACATCACCAACGTGCAGGTCCAGATCAACACGGCCGCGCCCGGCTATTCGCCGCTGGAGGCCGAGCAGCGCATCACCTATCCGGTCGAGACCGTGATGGCCGGCCTGCCGGGCCTCGAGCAGACGCGCTCGATCTCGCGCTACGGGCTGTCGCAGGTCACGGTGATCTTCAAGGACGGCACCGACATCTATTTCGCGCGGCAGCTCGTCAACGAGCGCATCCAGGAAGCGAAGGACAAGCTGCCGGCCGGTATCGCGCCCGCAATGGGGCCGACGTCGACGGGCCTCGGCGAGATCTACCTGTGGACCGTCGAAGCCGACGCCAACGCGCGCAAGCCCGACGGTACGCGCTATACGGCGGCCGACCTGCGCGAGCTGCAGGACTGGGTCATCCGGCCGCAGCTGCGCAACGTGCGCGGCGTGACCGAGGTCAACTCGATCGGCGGCTACGTGAAGGAATACCGCGTCGCGCCGAACCCGGCGAAGCTGATGTCATACGGGCTGACGCTTGCCGACGTCGTGCGCGCGCTGGAGCGCAACAACGACAACGTCGGCGCGGGCTACATCGAGAAGCGCGGCGAGCAGTATCTGGTGCGCGTGCCGGGCCAGGCGCGCACCGTCGACGATATCGCCAGCATCGTGCTGACCAACGTCGGCGGCGTGCCGGTGCGGATGAAGGACGTCGGGCTGGTCGACATCGGCCGCGAGCTGCGCACCGGCGCGGCGACGTCGGACGGCGAGGAGGTCGTGCTCGGGACGGTCTTCATGCTGATGGGCGAGAACAGCCGCACGGTCGCGAAGGCCGTCGCCGCGAAGATGGAGGACGTGAACCGCACGCTGCCGTCCGGCGTGAAGGCGATTCCCGTGTACGACCGCACCGTGCTGGTCGAGAAGGCCGTCGCGACGGTGAAGAAGAACCTGCTCGAAGGCGCGATCCTCGTGATCGCCGTGCTGTTCCTGTTCCTCGGCAACATGCGCGCGGCGCTGATTACGGCGCTCGTGATCCCGCTGTCGATGCTGATGACCTTCACCGGCATGGTGAACGCGAAGGTGAGCGCGAACCTGATGAGCCTCGGCGCGCTCGACTTCGGGATCATCGTCGACGGCGCGGTGGTGATCGTCGAGAACTGCGTGAGACGGCTCGCGCACGCGCAGGCCGCCGCCGGCCGGCCGCTCACACGCGACGAGCGCTTCGCGGAGGTGTTCGGCGCGTCGCAGGAAGCGCGTCGCGCGCTGATCTTCGGGCAACTGATCATCATGGTCGTGTACCTGCCGATCTTTGCGCTGACCGGTGTCGAGGGCAAGATGTTCCACCCGATGGCCATTACCGTCGTGATGGCGCTTGCGGCCGCGATGGTGCTGACCGTCACGTTCATTCCGGCGGCCGTCGCGCTGTTCATCGGCGAGCGTGTCGAGGAGAAGGAGAACCGGCTGATGGGCTGGGCGCGGCGCGCGTACGAGCCGGCGCTCGCCGCATTCATGACGCGTCCGGCGCGCGTGATGGTCGGCGCGGGCGTGATCGTGCTCGCCACGCTCGGGCTGGCCACGCGGCTCGGCAGCGAGTTCATCCCGAGCCTCAACGAAGGCGACCTGGCCGTGGCCGCCTTGCGGATCCCCGGCACGAGCCTGTCGCAGTCGGTCGAGATGCAGAAGGCGATCGAGAAGACGCTGAAGGCGCGCTTCCCCGAGATCGAGCGCGTGTTCGCGCGCACCGGCACGGCCGAGATCGCGGCCGACCCGATGCCGCCGAACCTGTCGGACGGCTACATCATGCTGAAGCCGGCCGACCAGTGGCCTGACCCGAAGAAGCCGCGCGACCAGCTCGTGCGGGAGATCGAGGAAGCGCTCGCCGAGCTGCCGGGCAACGCGTACGAGTTCTCGCAGCCGATCCAGCTGCGTTTCAACGAACTGATCTCGGGCGTGCGCAGCGACGTCGCCGTGAAGATTTTCGGCGACGACATGGCCGTGCTGAACCAGACCGGCGAGCAGATCGCGGCCGCGTTGCAGAAGGTGCCGGGCGCGTCGGAGGTGAAGGTCGAGCAGACCACCGGCCTGCCCGTGCTGACCGTCAACCTCGATCGCGACAAGCTCGCGCGCTACGGCGTAAGCGTGGCCGATCTGCAGGACTCGGTGGCCGCGGCCGTCGGCGGGCAGAAGGCCGGCACGTTGTTCCAGGGCGACCGCCGCTTCGACATCGTCGTGCGGCTGCCCGACGAGCTGCGCTCGGACATCGAGGCGATCAAGCGGCTGCCGATCGCACTGCCCGCACCGGCGGCCGGCGCCAGTGCGCCGCTCGCGGCGGCGCCGTACGTGCCGCTCGCGGAACTGGCGACGATCGACGTCGCGCCGGGCCCGAACCAGATCAGCCGCGAGGACGGCAAGCGGCGCGTGGTCGTCAGCGCGAACGTGCGCGGGCGCGACGTCGGGTCGTTCGTCGCCGACGCGCGCGAGCAACTGCAGCAGGACGTGCGCGTGCCGGCCGGCTACTGGGTGTCGTGGGGCGGGCAGTTCGAGCAGCTGCAAAGCGCGAGCGAGCGCCTGAAGCTGGTCGTGCCGCTCGCGCTGTTCATGGTGTTCGTGCTGCTGTTCGTGATGTTCAACAACGTGAAGGACGGGCTGCTCGTGTTCACCGGCATTCCGTTCGCGCTGAGCGGCGGCGTGGTGTCGCTGTGGCTGCGCGGGATTCCGCTGTCGATCACGGCGGCGGTCGGCTTCATCGCGCTGTCCGGTGTGGCCGTGCTCAACGGGCTCGTGATGATCTCGTTCATCCGCAACCTGCGCGACGAAGGGATGCCGCTCGAGGCCGCCGTGCGCGAAGGCGCGCTCACGCGCCTGCGGCCGGTGCTGATGACCGCGCTCGTCGCGTCGCTGGGCTTCCTGCCGATGGCGTTCGCGACCGGCACCGGCGCCGAGGTGCAGCGCCCGCTCGCGACGGTCGTGATCGGCGGTATCCTGTCGTCCACGGCGCTGACGCTGCTGGTGCTGCCGGTGCTGTACCGTGTCAGCCATGCGGTGTCGTGGCGCGCGGCGTTGCGCGGCGGCTTCGGCTCGGGCGTGTTGCGCCGGCTGGGTTTCTTCAAGGGTAATGCGTGATGCGAATTCTGATTGTCGAAGATGAACCGAAGACGGGCGCGTACCTGCGCAAGGGGTTGACCGAGGCCGGCTACGTCGTCGACTGGGTCGAGGACGGCATCACGGGCCAGCATCAGGCCGAGACCGAGGAGTACGACCTGCTCGTGCTCGACGTGATGCTGCCCGGGCAGGACGGCTGGACGCTGCTGCAGAACCTGCGGCGCAGCAAGTCGACGCCGGTGCTGTTCCTCACCGCGCGCGACGATGTCGGCGATCGCGTGAAGGGGCTCGAGCTCGGCGCCGACGACTATCTCGCGAAGCCGTTCGACTTCGTCGAGCTGACCGCGCGCATCAAGTCGATCCTGCGGCGCGGCCAGCCGCGCGATTCGAACACGCTGCGCGTGGCCGATCTCGAACTCGATCTCACGCGCCGCAAGGCCACCCGGCAGGGCGACACGATCCTGCTGACCGCGAAGGAGTTCGCGCTGCTGTGGCTGCTGATGCGCCGCGAGGGTGAGATCCTGCCGCGCGCGACGATCGCGTCGCAGGTATGGGACATGAATTTCAACAGCGACACGAACGTCGTCGATTCGGCGATCCGGCGCCTGCGCTCGAAGATCGACGACGCATACGATCCGAAGCTGATCCATACGGTGCGCGGGATGGGCTACGTGCTCGAGGCGCGCGGCGGCAGCGCGGCATGATCGCGCGCCTGTTGCCGCGCACGCTGCGCGGACGCCTGACCGCGCTGATCATCCTGTCGACGTCGGTGATCCTCGCGTCGAGCGGCGTCGCGCTGTACGAGGCGCTGAGCAATCGCGTCGACACGACGGCGGCCGAGCAGATGGCCGGCATCTCCGCCGCGCTGGGCGCGCATCTGGCCGAAGCACGCTCGACCGCCGACGTCGCGCGCAACACCGACATCTGGATCGACCAGTTGCATGGTCATCCGAACATGGATCTCGCGATCTTCGACGCCACGGGCACGCGCCTGGTCGGCACGCCCGGCTTCCGCCTCGTTGCGCCGCTGATGTCGCTGAATGCAGGGCGCGTGCCGGTCGGCGTCGCGCCGCCCGGCGCACGGCAGCAGTATCTGGTGACGAATGTGCCGCTTGCCGGTGCAGGCGCAAGTGCGCCCGTGGTGCGCGTCGTGGTGCAGTACGACCGCAGCGCCGACGTGCTGCTGCTGCGCACGCACGCTTATACGATCGTCGTGATCGAGGTGTTCGGCGTGGTGCTCGCGGCCGCGATCGCATATGGCATCGCGGCGCTCGGGCTAAGCCCGCTGCGGCGGTTCGCGGCCCGTGCCGAACAGATGTCGACGAGCCGGCTCGCCCATCCGCTGCCGGCGCTCGATACGGCTGGCGAGCTGAAGGAGCTCGAGCACGCGTTCAACGGCATGCTCGAGCGGTTGAACGAATCGTTCACGCGGCTGAGCCAGTTCTCGTCGAATCTCGCGCACGACATGCGCACGCCGCTCACGAACCTGCAGGCGGCCGCGCAGGTCGTGCTGTCGCAGCCGCGCAGCGCGGATGAATACCGGAACGTGATCGAGTCGAGCATCGACGAATACCAGCGGTTGTCGCGGATGATCGAGGACATGCTGTTCCTGGCACGTTCGGAACAGGCCGGCACGTCGATCAGCGTGCGGCGCCTGGATGCGTCGGAAGAGGCGGCGCGCGTCGCCGGCTACTACGAGCCGCTGGCGGAGGATGCCGGCGTGACGGTGAAGGTCGACGGCCATGCGTGGGTCGATGCGGATCTGACGCTGTACCAGCGTGCGCTGAGCAACCTGCTGTCGAATGCGCTGGCCTACGCGCCGCGCGGCAGCATCGTGACGATCGATTGCGTGGAGCAGGGCGGTGCGACGACGATCGCCGTGTCGGATACGGGGCCCGGCATCGAGGCCCAGCACGTCGGAAAGATCTTCGAGCGCTTCTATCGTGTCGATCCGTCCCGGCACAACTCGGCGCAGGGGACGGGGCTGGGGCTCGCGATCGTCCGCTCGATCATGGACAACCACGGCGGCGAA
Source organism: Burkholderia sp. Tr-20390 (assembly GCF_017104595.1). Lineage (NCBI taxonomy): Bacteria > Pseudomonadati > Pseudomonadota > Betaproteobacteria > Burkholderiales > Burkholderiaceae > Burkholderia > Burkholderia sp. Tr-20390. The sequence goes on from NZ_JAAGPC010000015.1 coordinate 37,514, forward strand.
TGCGGCGTCGACAGCGACCCGGGCCGGCGCACGACCTTCTGGTTGCGTTTTCCGCGCCGGCCGGTCGAGCTGAAACGGCCGGCGGCCCTCCCTACCTGACACCGCCGGCGGGCATGCCCGCGCGTTCGCCATGAGGCGGCCGCGCGCGGCGCGCTGCCTGCGGTCGGATGACCGAGCGTCATTTCTGCGCGGTCAGGTTGTCGTGGTTGTCGGGCTGCGGCTTCTTCTCGCCGCCATGCACCGAAATCCCATGCAGCTCCTTGTTGCGTGCGACGAGCTCGCCGGTCGGCGGGTACTGCGTCTTGCTCACCGGCACGACGCCGTCGTGCTGCGCCTGCTTCAGTTCATTGACGACCTGCGTGCGGGTCTTGCCCTGCGTCTGCGTCTGCGCGGATGCGGCCTGCGTGGCCATGCCGAGCGACAGCGTGGCGGTGACGAACAGTGCGGCGAATTTTGCGGTTTTCATCGAGTGCTCTCCTTGATCAGGGCCGCCGGGTGGCGAACCATGGACCCAGTATGCGAAAGCAGCCGTGCGTGATCGTGATCGCGAGATGAAAAATGCGTCAGATTGCGTGATGAGGAGAGGCGCCGTTCGGACGCGACCGGCATGACGGATTCGTCATGTTCGCGTCATGGGCGCGATGAGCGGGAAGCGGAACATGAAGGTTGCCGATGGCCCGTGTGGCTGGCGGCATTCATGCCGTTCGCGATAGCTGTATGGAACGCGGGCGGCCTTGTTCTGACTTTCACAATGGACTTGAAAATTGCCCCGTCCCGCCATTCGCCTAGCCTTGATCGCAGTCCTGATCGTCCCGTTGTTCGCGGGCTGCACATCGACGCGTTCCGGCACCACGCCGACTTCGCAGGCCACACCGGCCGCCGCGAAAAAGCCGGTGCCGACCGATCTCATGCCCGGCGAGCAGATCGATTACGCCGGGCATCGCTGCGGCAATCCGAATCTGTATGTGAAGACGCATAACTGCCTGTTCCCGCAACGCAATTCAACGCCTTGATCGTCGGCGCGCGATCAAAAAAAGGCCCGGCACTCGACGTGTCCGGGCCTAACGCGTGACGTGCCGTGCGGCAGCGACTCGCTTGCGTGGTCTGGAACGGGCGCTACCCGTCACGTTTCCGATCGTAGCGATGCGACGCTTCGCGAACCTGATCGGAACATGAAATTTTCGTCACGTGGCGCGCGTCATGCCGCCGTGGTCAGAACCGGTGGCGCAACCCGAGATTGACGATGCCTTGCGTGCGCGTTCCGCCATAGCCATACGACCCGATCGACGCCTGCGCCGTTTGCGTGCCGCCGTCGAGCGTGCGCTGTTCGCCGCTTGCGCGTTGCCATGCCCCGACCGCGTAGAGGTCGGTGCGCTTTGACAGCACGTAGTCGGCGCCGGCGGACACCTGATGGTAGGTCGCGCTCGTGTCGCCACGGACACGCGTGTAGCTGTAGCCGACGCCGACGAGCAGGCTGGGTGTCGCCTGATAGTTGAAGAAGCCGCGCGCGGTGTCGTACTTCTGCGTGCTACGAAACGCGGACATCGCATCGGCCTTGTACAGTGCATTGCTGTAGTCGATACCGACCGCGAACGGCGCGAAGTTGTAGCGCAACGCGCCGCGCGCGATGCCGATCGATTTCGCGGAGATATAGCCGCCGTTGACCAGCGACCCGTCGAACGTGCCGTCGGACGTGCCGTTCCAGCCGGTGCGGATGCCGTTGGCGAGCGACGAGCGATTGGCCGCGTAGTAATAGCCGCCCGCCGCGTCGACCGGGCCGTTGCTGTACGACAGGCCGGCCGACCAGGTTTGCCCGGCGCCGCTTTTGCCGGCCACGCCGCCGAGCGCGTACATCCCGACGAACTGGAGTCCGTTGATCACGGGCGACGTGTATTTCACCGCGTTGTCGGTGCGCGACGACGTGTCGTAGTTGTCGACGTCGCCGGGTGTCGCGTAGACGCTGCCGAAGTAGAAGTCGCCGGTGACCGGCCATGCGACGTCCGCGAGCGCGTCGTACTGGCGGCCGAGCGTCAGCGTGCCCCAGCGCGCGCTGTCGAGGCCGACGAATGCCTGCCGGCCGAACATCCGGTTGCCTTGCCCGAGCGCGCCGGTGTTCGGATTGAAGCCGTTTTCCAGCGTGAAGATCGCCTTCAGCCCGCCGCCCAGGTCTTCCGCACCCTTCACGCCGAAGCGGTTGCCCAGCAGGTTGCCGTTGCCGAGGCCGACGAGATTCTTGCCGTCCGCGCTGGCGTTCCATACGTACGTCAGCGACGTATCGAACAGGCCGTATAACGTGACTTCCGATGCGTGTGCCGCGTGCGTGGTCGCGAGCAGCGCACCCGACATCATGGCGAGCCGAACTGGAGTTTTCATGGTTTTCCCCTGGAATTCAAGATGATCGTTTCGTGCATCGGTCGATTCCGTGCCGCGCGGGGTGCAGGCGGGCGCGGAATGTCGCGATGGCGCTGCCGATTCTGGAAAGCGTTCGGATCGTGAAGGTGAGGGACAAATGAGAAAAATGTCATCGCCGCGTCATGCGTGCGAAAACGCGTCATGTATTTTCATTCGTAGTGCGATGCAGGGAAGGTCGCGGTGGTGACGAAACCGTCATGCTGCGATCACGATTCCGCACCGCTGCCGGCTCAAAGTGAACGCTCCCGTCACGGATTTCCAGCAAGGAGCGAACAACATGAACATTCCGCGACCGATGATCGTCGTCGCCGCTGCCGTACTGTCGATGGCGGCCTTGTCTCAGGCAGCGGCCGCGCAGCAGAAGACCCGGCAGGAGGTCCGCCAGGAACTGGTGCGTGCGCGCCACGACGGCGTGATCCCGAGCCCGAATCACGACTACCCGGCGAGCCCGGCCGCCGTCGCGCGCAACCAGGCGATCCATCGCGCGACGGTGCATCGCGGGGAGATGGCACCGCTGGTCGATGCGCACGACAACCGTTTTGCGGTGCGTTGATCGTTCATTCGCGGCCGGCCGGCACGATGCCCGTTGGCCGCAACCTCACACGAAGAGGAGAGTGCCATGCGCCATTTCGCGAAAGGAATCGTGCTCGCGGCGTGCCTGATGTCGACGGCCGCGATGGCGGCCGGCTGGCCGGAGCGGGCGTTGTCGCACGCGTCGGCGCATGACGTCGGCCGGCGCGCGAACGAGCGGATGCGCTGCGAGTTCGCGGCCGTGCCGGCCGGCGAGTGGAGCGCGACGTTCACGCGCGGGCAATGCGAGGTCGACAACGGCCGGCTGACGTTCGTGCCGGCCGATGCAGGCGGCGAATCGACTGTCGCCGAGCAGCGGATCGTGCTCGGCGACGTCCGCACCGCGTCGCATCAGTCACGCAAGCTGAAGGAGCAACTGCAACTGACGACACGCGACGAAGTGATCGCGTTGAACGTGCTGACCGACGACGGCAGCCGCAAGTCGCGCGAACATGCGATCGACCTGTGGGCCGCGCTGCGCAGCGAAGGCGTGACGCCTGTCAACGGTACGCGCATCGTCGAACCGTATCCGACGGGCGCGACGACGTGGTAGCCGGCGCGCGGCCGCGCCTGCTTATCCTGCCTTCACCGATCCTTCGATCAGGAAGAATACGATGAAGCCGATGAAGAACGCGGCGGTCGCGAACGGCGTTTCAGGAACCTCGTGCGCTTCGACCAGCAGTTCTTCGGTGACGAGGTACAGCAGCGCCACGGTGCCCAGCCCGAGCAGCGCTGCGTAGATATTGGATGGGAGTCCGGCGAATGCCGCGTTACCGGCCACGGCCGCGATGCTCAGCAGCGCCGCGAGCCCGACCGGGACGACGATCGACAGCAGGCGGCCGATGCCGGCGGCCGCGAGCGCCGCGCTGACCGACAGCGCGAGGAACAGTACTTCGAGTGTCAGCGCGACGGTCAGGATGATGCCGCTTTCGTCGCTGGCGGAGAACGCGATGCCGAGCACGAGGCCGTCGATGACGAGGTCGATCGCGGTGACGATGATCAGGCTCACGGGCAGCCGCGCTTGCTCGAAGCGCGTCTCGATCGCGCCCGACAGCGCACGGATCGCGAGCATCAGCGCGATGCCGAGCACGAAGCCGACGACGACCGGAAACAGCGCATGTGCGCGGTCCTGCGGCAGCAGTTCGAGCGCGGCGGCCGCGAACACGATGCCGCCGGTGAAATGCTGGATGACGCTCGACGTTTTCGGGCCGGGTGCGCGCCAGGCGGCCGCGAGGGCGCCGAAGCAGGCCGCCAGCAAGGGCGGTAACGTGAGCAGCGCGAGCTTCGCGGTCGGTGTCATGAGGCCTCTCGGACGGTTGGCGTACCGCAGCGGGCTCAGCGTCTGGCTCTCCGGCTGCTTGGTACGGGTGGTTCGTACACGCCGGGCGTTACCCCGGCACCATCCGGGGATTGAACACCTTGAAGCCGCTTCAAGGTCAACACATTCGAGGCAGGGCGCACCGGCAAGCCGGCGCGCCCGTTTCCGTCAAAGCTGCGCGAGCGCCTGGTCGAGATCGGCGAGCAGGTCGTCGATATGCTCGATGCCGATCGACAGCCGCACGGTTTCCTCCTTCACGCCGGCCTTCGCGAGTTCGGCGGGCGACAGTTGCCGGTGCGTCGTCGATGCCGGGTGCGTCGCGAGCGATTTCGTGTCGCCGATGTTGACGAGCCGCGTGAACAGCTTCAGCGCGTCCTGGAACTTCGCGCCGCCGTCGCGGCCGCCCTTCACGCCGAATGTCAGGATGCCCGGCGCGCGGCCCGACAGGTAGCGCGCGACGAGCGGATGGTCCGGGTGATCGGGCAAGCCCGCATAGTTCACCCATTCGACGTTTTCGTGGCGCGCGAGGTGCTGCGCGATCTTCAGCGCGTTGTCGCTGATGCGCTCGACGCGCAGCGCCAGCGTTTCGATGCCTTGCAGGATCTGGAACGCATTGAACGGTGAAATGGCCGCGCCCATGTTGCGCAGCGGCACCACGCGTGCGCGGCCGATATAGGCAGCCGGCCCGAACGCTTCCGTGTAGACGACACCGTGATAGCTGACGTCGGGCTCGTTCAGCCGCTTGAAGCGGTCCGCGTGCTCGGCCCACGGGAACTTGCCCGAATCGACGATCGCGCCGCCGAGGCTCGTGCCGTGCCCGCCGAGATACTTCGTCAGCGAATGCACGACGATATCCGCGCCGTGCTCGAACGGGCGCAGCAGATACGGCGACGGCACCGTGTTGTCGACGATCAGCGGGATGCCGTGGCGATGCGCGACTTCCGCGAGCGCCGCGATGTCGGTGACGTTGCCGAGCGGGTTGCCGACCGATTCCGCGAAGATCGCCTTCGTGCGCGCGTCGATCAGCGGCTCGAACGACGCGGGGTCGCGCGGATCGGCGAAGCGCGTCGTGATCCCGTATTGGGGCAGCGTATGCGCGAACAGGTTGTAGGTGCCGCCGTACAGCGAACTCGCGGACACGATGTTGTCGCCGGCTTCGGCGATCGTCTGGATTGCGTACGTGACGGCCGATTGTCCCGAGGCCAGCGCCAGCGCGCCGATGCCGCCCTCGAGCGCGGCGATCCGCTGCTCGAGCACGTCCGTCGTCGGGTTCATGATCCGCGTGTAGATGTTGCCCTGGACCTTCAGGTCGAACAGGTCGGCGCCGTGCTGCGTGTCGTCGAATGCGTACGCAACGGTCTGGTAGATCGGCACGGCGACCGCGCGCGTGGTCGGGTCGGGACGATAACCGCCGTGTACGGCGATGGTTTCGAGGCGCCAGTTCGATGCGGCCTGATCGGTCATGGGTGCTCCGTCTGTTGTTGTGGTGGTCGAGCGATTATAGGAGCACGTGCGCCACTGCCTTTAGAACGAATGGTTTGTTGCTTATGGCAGGGCGGCGCATAAAATGCCTGTTCCGCAAACAAGGGGCGCTCGATGAATCAGGATCATTGGAACCAGGTGGATGCGTATTTCTCCGCGACGCTCGTGCCGTCCGACGACGTGCTCGACGCCGCGCTCGCGGCGAGCGACGCAGCGGGTCTGCCCGCGATCAACGTCGCGCCGAACCAGGGCAAGCTGCTGCAACTGCTCGCGACGATCCGCGGCGCACGGCGGATTCTCGAGGTCGGCACGCTCGGCGGCTACAGCACGATCTGGCTCGCGCGCGCGTTGCCGCCGGGCGGCTCGCTCGTGACGCTCGAACTGAATCCGGAGCATGCGAAGGTCGCGACGCAGAACATCGCGCGTGCCGGGTTCGCGGAAGTCGTGACGGTGGTGGTCGGCAGCGCGAAGGACAGCCTCGCGCGGCTCATCGACGCGGGCGAAGCGCCGTTCGATTTCATCTTCATCGATGCCGACAAGGACAACAACCCGGCCTATCTCGACGCGGCACTGAAGCTGTCGCGGCCCGGCACGGTGATCGTCGTCGACAACGTCGTGCGCGGCGGGCGCGTGGCCGATCCGGGCAATCACGAACCCGACGTGGTTGGCGTGCGCGACGGGTTCGCGCGTCTCGTGGCCGCACCGAATCTCACGACGACCGCCGTGCAGACGGTCGGGCAGAAGGGCTGGGACGGGTTCTCGATCTCGATCGTCGGCGCGTGACGTGGTGCGTCAGCGCGGGCTGGCTGCCGCATCGGCCCGTCGATACAGGCGTGGCCACTGATCGTCGAACAGGCCGTTGCATGTGCCGTGCGTGGCGATATCGCCGAGCATGAAGCGCCGGCCGTCGAAGATCCACGATGCGGTCGATCCGCAGTCGCCGGCACTGCGCAGCCTCACCTTGCTCGACAGCGTCGCGCTGGCGGGATCGTAGCCGGCGTCGGTCAGTTCGTTCGCGAAGGAGGCCGAATCGAGTCCCGCGTTCGCGTTCTCGCCGAAATTCATCGCCGTCGGAGAGTAGGGCGCCGTCCGTCGCACGCGATACCACAGGTCGGTGTGGTTATACATGCTGCTCGTCTGGCACGGTATCGCGACCAGCGCTTCGTCGGCGGAAATCGCCACGGCGCGCGATGCCTTCCTGCGATCGCTCGCCGGCATTTCGTCTTCGACATCGGCCGCACATTGCTTCACGTCGCCGCTGAACTTCGCGAGCACCGCGTCGACGAGCGGGCGTTGCTCGGCGGCCGACAGGTCCGCGACGGCCGGTGCCGGCGTGACGGCGGGCGGGAGTGCCGGCGCGGCCGGCACCGACGACGCGGGCCGGGTGCCTGGGCGCAGCAGGGCCGTGACGGTGCCGACACGGCCCTGCGTGTCGTCGATCAACAGCAGCGCGGCATTCAATCCCGTCAACGGCGTGCGGGCGGTTTGCGCCGATGCCGGATCGCCGAAGCTCAGCAGTTGCGCATTGCGCGACGCGGCGAGCCAGGCGGCAACCGTTGCAGGATCGTTGGTACGGATCCGGAACGGGTGCGCTTCGTCATCGTCCGGCTTGCCGCCGAACGCATGCCATTGAGCCGCCATTGCATCGAACGGGCGGCCATCCACGCGTGCAGTGCGCAGGTCCAGCGGCGCCGACGCGTAGAGGTCGAGCGAGGCTTGAGCATCGGGGCCGGCATCGCGCGTCACGCGCAGGATGAGGCGGGCGCGGGCGTCGTCGATATCGTCGGCATGGCTTTCGGCAATGCAGCGGTTGCCGTTGTCGCAGACGACCGACCAGTTCTTGAAATCGCGCTCGACCGGCGGCCGCGCGAGCGGGCGAGCCTGGGCAACGATCGGGGAAACGGCGAGGAGGGCGGCGATGGCGAGCGAAAGACGGTGCGACATGACGGTTCGTATCGACTGTGGATGGGCGGGCGGAAGACGTCGGGCTGCAAGCGCATCGTCAGCAAGCGGGGCAGGTCGAAGGCTGCGGCGCATGCGGCGGCGCGCTTTGGCGAACGGCATCGAGTATACCGCCGCAATGGGCTGCAATCGTGACGGCGACGCGTAGTGTGCAGGCACGTTCATTGCGGGCCTGCATTGATCGGACGAGTGCGGATGCGGAAAACGGCGCGACACCCAAACGCATCGCGCCGTTCACTTTTCATCGATCGTCGACCACGTCGCGCAGGAACGCGTCGAGCATCGCCACGTCACCCCACGGCCGCTTGTATTCGCGATCGTGTTCGGCATCGGCGAGCATCGTCTCGACGAGCGCGTGGATCGCCGGCCGGCGCGGCCCGTACTCGCTTTCGTTCGCGCTCATCTTCAGCGCGAGCAATGCGTCGAGTTCCGCGCGCACCGCCGGCTCGTGCACGGTGCCGTCGACGAGATCCGCGAAGCGCATCGGCGGCATCCCGAGCCCCATGTCGATCCAGCGTACCGCGAGCAGCGGCCGCAGCACGTACAGGTACTTCTTGTAACGCACCGTGTCGCCTTGCAGATAGCCGCGAAAGTTCTTCTTCGCCATCGCGAGGTAGTGGTGACGCCCGCGCACCGGCGAGAAGAACGCCGACGCGAGCGACCTGAGCCGCGGCGCCCAGCGCGCGTCTTCGCGATACACGACGGGCGAGTCGAGCCATTCGAGCAGCGTCGGGTTCGAGCGGTGCAGCAGTTGCAGCGCCTTGCGCAACTCCCAGCCGCTGACGTCGAGCTCGTCGTCGAGCGGCCGCTCGATCACGTCGCGTTGCGGTTCGACGCTCAGGTACCAGTCGCGCCGGTGCGCATACACGAAGCGCACGTCGTAGTCGCTGTCCGGCGATGCGAAGCCCCAGCCGCGGCTGCCCGATTCGCACGCGAACAGCACGCTCACGTCGTGGCGGCGCTCGACTTCCGCGAGTTCCGCCATCACGCGCGCCCGCACGGCCGGATCGACCGGATGTGCACTGCGCACGGTCGTCATTTTTTCCGTTTTCATTGTTGTCGTTTCCCTTTCGTTGTGCGCGGCCGCCGGCCATCGGCCGCGCACCGCGCTATCCTTTCACGCACACCACCTGGCGCAGCGTATGCACCACTTCGACGAGGCTGCGCTGGGCCGCCATCACCGCGTCGATGTCCTTGTAGGCCATCGGGATTTCGTCGACGACGCCCGAGTCCTTCCGGCATTCGACGCCCTGGGTTGCCTTCACCTGGTCGTCAACCGTGAAGCGGCGCTTTGCTTCGGTACGGCTCATCGTCCGGCCTGCGCCGTGGCTGCACGAGCAGAAGCTGTCCGGGTTGCCGAGCCCACGCACGATGAAGCTCTTCGCGCCCATCGAGCCCGGAATGATCCCGAGCTGCCCTTTCTGCGCGGACACCGCACCCTTGCGCGTCACGAGGACGTCTTCGCCGAAGTGGCGTTCGCGCTGCACGTAGTTGTGGTGGCAGTTCACCGCGTGTTCGTCGACCGAGAACGGCTTGGCGATCACGCCGCGAGCCGCACCGATCACGGCGTCCATCATCGCCTGCCGGTTGCGGCGCGCGTAGTCCTGCGCCCAGCCGACCGCTTCGACGTAGTCGTCGAAGTGGCGGCTGCCCTCGGTGAAATACGCGAGGTTGCGATCCGGCAGGTTCGCGATGTGCTGCCGCATGTCGGCCTGCGCGAGTTCGATGAACAGGCTGCCGATCGCATTGCCGACGCCGCGCGAGCCGCTGTGCAGCATGAACCACACGTGGTCCGCTTCGTCGACGCACACTTCGATGAAGTGATTGCCGGTGCCGAGCGTGCCGAGATGCGCGTAGTGGTTCGTCTTTTCCAGCTTCGGATACTTGTCGACGATCCGCTGGAAGCCCGGTTGCAGCGACTTCCACGATTCGGTCACGGCGGCCGGCGTGCGGTCGCCCCACGCGCCCGGATCGCGGCGGCCCGGCGCGCGGCCGTGAGGCACCGCGCGTTCGATCGCGCTGCGCAGCCCCGCGAGCGAATCCGGCAGGTCGGATGCCGTCAGCGTCGTGCGCGCGGCCATCATCCCGCAGCCGATGTCGACGCCGACCGCCGCCGGAATGATCGCGCCCTTGGTCGGAATCACGCTGCCGATCGTCGAGCCCTTGCCGAGGTGGACGTCCGGCATCACCGCGACGTGGCTGAAGATGAACGGCATCTGCGCGGTGTTGCGCAGTTGGGCGCGCGCCTCGTCTTCAACGGCCACGCCTTGCGTCCACATCTTCACCGGCTTGCCGTTCGCCAGTTCCATTACCTGGTAATCCATTTCACTCATGTTCATCACCTTGCTACTTTGTTCATGAGGCACGGCGCGCGTGCGCCGTGCCTGATCATGCATTACGCGCCCTTGATGCTGACGAGTCCGTTCAGCACCTGGTCGAGACCGCCGAACACCGAGATGCGGTCGATCCGTTCCGCGACGCGCTCGAGCGTTTCCAGCTCCTTGAGCCGCAGCGCGGTCGGGTTTTCTTCCATCACCTTCGCGGTGTTCAACAGCGAACGCGTGGCCGCCGTTTCCTCGCGGCGACGAATCACGTTCGCCTGCGCGGATTTCTCCGCTTCGACCACCTGCGCGAGGATCGTCTTCATGTCGCCCGGCAGCACGATATCCTTCACGCCGACGCTGCGCACGTCCACGCCCGAATGGCCGAGGCGGGCGCGCACCTGCGTGATCACGACGTCGTCGATCGACTGCTTGTCTTCCAGCAGTTCGTCGAGCGAGCGCGTGCCGACGGCCGATCGCAGTGCGAATTGCAGTTCGCGGTACAGGTGCTCGACCGGCTTCTGCAGCTGGCCGAACGCGTGCAGCACGTCCGCATAGCACCACGTCGCCGACAGGTTCAGCCGCAGCGCGACCTTGTCGCGCGTCAGGATTTCCTGTCCGCCGACTTCGATCGCCTGCAAACGCAGGTCGACGAGCTCGACCGCGACGTCGCGGTTGAAGCGCCAGAACGCCGCTACGCCCGCGTCCAGCAACCGCTCGATCTTGCCGTCGATCTTCAGCACGCCGACGTGGTACGCCGGCACCTGCGCCAGCAGCACGCCCGTCAGGCCCGCCACACCGCGTGCACGCAGCGCCGGTTGCGCGATGCGCTTCACGAGCGCGGCCGGCAGCAGGCTGTCCTGCGCGAGATCGACGCGTTCGAGACGGTGCGCGGTCAGGCCGCGCCAGTACAGCCGGCGCGTGCCCGGCGCCAGGATCTCGACGAGCACGTCGTCTTCGTAGCGCAGGCCCGCTTCATCATCGGCGAGATCCATCGCGACGAAGTGCTGCGCGAGCACGTCCGGCGCGTCGTGACGCAGGTAATCGGCCAGTGCCGCGTCGGCGAGCGGCGCGTCGAGACGCGCGGTCTGCACCGACAGGCGCTTGAACGGATCGAAGGCCTTGAACACGCCCGGTTCCAGCACCTTCACGAAATCGCCCTCATTCATCAGCAGCGCGCGTTCGTTCTTTTTCACGACATGTCGCATCCACATATTCTTGTCCTTTTCTTCATTGACCGCCGGGTGACACGCATCGTGCGGATCGCGGGGCGACGCAACCGGGCGGGCGGCGCGCTGGCCCGGCGTCGACGTGCACGGCGACGCATCCTGCATTGCGTCGTCGTGCGCGTTCGCGCGGGCCGTGCGGCCGTCCGGCCGATCGCGCGGAACCGCAACCGGTCCGACGCGCGGCGGGCCTTGCGGCCCGCACCGGCGGGTACTGCTTCTATCAAGAGACTGTCCTTGCGGACAGTGTTCGAGCGGGATTCGAACCCGCTACACACCGGCTTGCGCCGGCTGCTCTACCCAAATGAGCTACCGAACGGAGGGCGCCCCGGGACTCGAACCCGGGCGAAGTTCCAGTACGCGCCCGTTTGCCTTCGTCTGCCCATGGCGACATGCGCTGCCGCGACGAACCAGGTTCGGCGGCGGCGCACCAGCAGGGCTTTGTGAACCCTGACTCGTGGGCCAGCGGGACATCCGGCGCTTTCTATTTAGCGAGGAGCGTGCCAGCGGGTGATTCGCTACTCGAGAAAAATCTCAAGCCATTGAAGTAAAAGGGGAAATTATTTTTATTCCGGGATGAATCTGAATCTCCGGTGGTGGCTCGATCCGGAGTATTCGATACAATCGGATCGCTTCTTATCCTATGAGATAAATATGCGAAGGACTGTTGCGATCGGTTTTCTCGGTACCGTGCTCGACCAGGGCGGCGGCTCGCAGCGCCGATGGCGCAACTGGCGGCCGACGATTTCGCTGTGCGAGCAGCGCGACACGCCGATCGACCGGCTCGAACTGTTGCACTCGCCAAACTACGCGCGTCTCGCGAACCGCGTGAAGCAGGATCTCGAGCGTGTGTCGCCGCACACCGACGTGCGGCTGATCCCGATGGAGATTCGCGATCCGTGGGATTTCGAGGAGGTCTACGCCACGCTGCACGATTTCGCGCGCGCCTATCCGTTCGATCTCGACCGCGAGGACTACCTGATCCACATCACGACGGGCACGCACGTCGCGCAGATCTGCTGGTTCCTGCTGGCGGAGGCGCGCTACCTGCCTGCGCGTCTCGCGCAGACGGCGCCGCCGCAGAAGACCGACGAAGGGCCGAGCGGGCCCGGCACGATGTCGGTGATCGATCTCGACCTGTCGCGCTACAACCGCATCGCGCAGCGCTTCACGCGCGAACGCGACGAAACGGTGTCGTTCCTGAAGGCCGGCATCGCGACGCGCAACGCGCGCTTCAACGCGCTGATCGAGCAACTGGAGCGCGTGGCCGTGCGTTCGCGCGCGCCGATGCTGCTGGTCGGGCCGACGGGTGCCGGCAAGTCGTTTCTCGCGAAGCGCGTGTACGAGCTGAAGCGCGGCCGTCATCGGCTCGCGGGGCCGTTCATCGAGATCAACTGCGCGACGCTGCGCGGCGACGCGGCGATGTCGACGTTGTTCGGTCACGTGAAGGGCGCGTTCACGGGCGCGCAGTCGGCGCGGGCCGGGCTGCTGCGCGCGGCGGACGGCGGCCTGCTGTTTCTCGACGAGATCGGCGAACTCGGGCTCGACGAACAGGCGATGCTGCTGAAGGCGATCGAGGAGAAGCGTTTCCTGCCGGTCGGCGCGGACGTCGAGGCGACCAGCGATTTCGAGCTGATCGCGGGCACGCACCGCGACCTGCGGCAGATGGTGGCGGCCGGCACGTTCCGCGAGGATCTCTACGCGCGGATCAACCTGTGGACGTACGAACTGCCGGGGCTGGCCGAGCGGCGCGAGGACATCGAGCCGAACCTCGAATTCGAACTCGACCGTTTCGGCCGCGAGCAGGGCGAGCAGGTGCGGTTCAACGTCGAGGCGAAGCGGCGCTATCTCGCGTTCGCCGCGTCGCCACGCGCGGCGTGGGCCGGCAACTTCCGCGAGCTGTCCGCATCGGTCACGCGGATGGCGACGCTGGCCGATGCGGGGCGGATTACCGAAGCGCTCGCCGAGCAGGAAGTCGAACGGCTGACGCGCACGTGGTCGTCACCGGGCGGCGCGGAGGCGTCCGATTCATGTGTCGACGCGGTGTTCGGTGCGCGTGCGGCCGAACTCGACCTGTTCGACCGTGCGCAGCTCGAACGCGTGCTGGACGTGTGCCGCATGTCGGCAAGCTTGTCGGGGGCGGGACGCACGCTGTTCGCGGTGTCGCGGCAGAGCAAGAAGCAGCCGAACGATGCGGACCGGCTGCGCAAGTATCTGGCGCGATTCGGGCTGGATTGGGACGGGGTGCGGCAGGCGCTCGACGGAGCGTGACGCGTACGGCGGCGCGGGTGCCGCGTGCAGCTGGAGCACGCGGCACGCGGCCATTGAGCGGGAAGGGTTACGCCGCCGCTGCCTCGTGAAACGGCGCCAGGAATGCCCACTCCGGCTGCGCAGCCGCCACATCCGCGAGCCCGCGCGCGAATGCGTGCGCCGGTAGCCACGGATAGCCGAACGCCGCGTGCAGTGCATCGAGTTTCACCGACTGCGGATCGTCGATCGTATCCATCCGGTCGATATGAATATGCAGCGCGGCAATCCGCGCGGCGTGTTCGCTTTCGCCGTTGCCCGCGAACTGCCAGCGGTACGTGCCATGCCCGATCCGCAACGCGCCATTGTCCTTCTGGCGCATCACGACGAGCCACGACATCCCGCTGGCACCCGCTGAGTCGACTTCGGGTGCCGTGCAAACGTAATAGGTCCGGCAGCGTTCGAACCGCTCGCCGAATTCCTCGACCAGCGTGCGCGCAATCGCAGCCGCGCCCGTCACGCGCGGCGGAAAATCGATATCGTCGTTCGCGAGCGAAAAGCTCAGTTCGGCATCGGCCGCGAAGCAGTCGGCGATCAGCGCGGGCCGGTTCAGGTCTTTCGCGCGCAGATAGCACTCGAGCAGCGCGCGAACCGTTGCGGGATGAAGCGGAAAGGGCATGGACGCGCCTCCTGTATCGGGAAATCGGGACACATTCGCCGGCCGGGCCTGGCCAGGGGCGGATGTGCCTTTGCCGTATAATTTCGTTTCAAAGCTAAATTCGCATGACCGTACGGAGCGTCGAAGTCATGGCCAAGCAGCAAGAGGAGTCCGTTCTGACCATTACCAACCCGGCCTGCCTGATCGACGGCACGGACACGGAATTTCGTCACCTGATCAACGGGCTGCTGCCGTTCGCGGCCCGCCTGCTGTCGGTGCGCGACGGCTTCGGCTCGCTGATCGGCCTCACCGGCATCCAGTATTCGCTGCTCGTCTCGGTTTCGCATCTGTCGCACGACGATGTCGTGACCGTCAATCGCCTCGCCGATCACCTGCACCTGAGCGGCGCATTCGTCACGATCGAGACCGGCAAGCTGAAGAAGCTCGGCCTGATCGACAAACGCTCGGACCCCGACGACAAGCGCAAGATGCGGCTCACGGTCACGCCGGCCGGCTCGAAGCTGCTGAAGGCGTTCGCCGATACGCAGCAGCGCATCAACAACGTGCTGTTCGAGGGCGTGACGAAGACCGAATTCAAGGCGCTCTGCTCGGTGATCGACCGCCTCGTCACCAATGGCGACCGCGCGACGCTCGATCTCGCCCACCTGATCGCGCGCCAGGAAAAAGGCTGACGCGCGCGAGCCGCAGGCCCGCCCGCCCGCGCTCGCCGGCCGGCCTGACGCATCGGCCGTGCTCAGTGCGCGGCCCACTCGATCGTATTCAGGTCGACCCCTTCGAGATGCATGTCCCACAGCGGGCTCAGCTCACGCAGCTTGCCGACCGTGTCGCGCACCTGCGCGATCACGCTGTCGACTTCGGCTTCGGTCGTGAAGCGGCCGAGCGTGAAGCGGATCGAGCTGTGCGCGAGCTCGTCGCTGCGGCCCAGCGCGCGCAGCACGTACGACGGCTCCAGCGATGCCGACGTGCACGCGGAGCCTGACGACACCGCGACGCCCTTGATTCCCATGATCAGCGACTCGCCTTCGACGAAATTGAAGCTGACGTTCAGATTGTGCGGAATCCGGCGGGTGAGATCGCCGTTCACGTAAACCTCGTCGAGTGTCGACAGGCCGGCCAGCAACCGGTCGCGCAAGGCGCCGACACGGCGGCTTTCTTCCGCCATCTCTTCCTTCGCGAGCCGGAACGCCTCGCCCATCCCGACGATCTGGTGCGTCGGCAGCGTGCCCGAACGCATCCCGCGCTCATGGCCGCCGCCATGCATCTGCGCTTCGATCCGCACGCGTGGCTTGCGGCGCACGTACAGCGCGCCGATTCCCTTCGGGCCGTAGACCTTGTGTGCGGTCACCGTCAGCAGGTCGACGTTCAATGCATTCACGTCGACCGGAATCTTGCCGGCCGCCTGCACCGCGTCGCAATGGAACACGATGCCGCGTGCGCGGCACAGCGCACCGATCTCGGCCACCGGCTGGATCACGCCCGTTTCATTGTTCGCGAGCATCACCGACACCAGGATCGTGTCGGCGCGCAGCGCCTGCTGCACGGCATCGAGATCGAGCAGGCCGTCTTCCCGCACGTCGAGATACGTGACGTCGAAGCCCTGGCGTTCGAGTTCGCGACACGTGTCGAGTACGGCCTTGTGCTCGGTCTTCACCGTGACGAGGTGCTTGCCCTTGCCCTGGTAGAAGTGCGCGGCACCCTTGATCGCGAGGTTGTTGCCCTCGGTCGCGCCGGACGTCCACACGATTTCGCGCGGGTCGGCGCCGAGCAATGCGGCGACGTGCGCGCGCGCTTCCTCGACGGCCTGCTCGGCCGCCCAGCCGTAGCTGTGGCTGCGTGACGCCGGGTTGCCGAACTGCTCGTGCAGGAACGGCACCATTTTGTCGACCACGCGCGGATCGACGGGCGTCGTCGCGCTGTAGTCCATGTAGATCGGACGGGATTGCATCGATGCGGCTCCGGAAGACGGTGTCTCCCGCGGTGCCCGAAAGCACCGGGGAACAGGGTAGCCGCAGTGTACGTGGACATTCCCGGACGTCGCGCAACATCCATCCCGCCAGTAGGGTTGTCTTTCAAACAAAGCTTTCAAGTTCAGGGTTTACGACAGCTTGAACCTGCCTTTGTGTTTACATTTAATAAAAGCTAAATAACAAAGCTAAATAATGGTGCTTTGTTGGGCCGGATTCCACTGCGGAATCCGGCGATGCAACCCAAGGAGGACGAGATGAGCGAGAACCCTGCCGGAACCGGCGCGGGCGCCGACGAGCAGCGGCGCTTTCGCACGGCACTGTCGATGTTCGCGACGGGCGTCGCGGTGATTACCGCCCCGCGCAAGGAGGGGATGCCGATCGGCATCACGGTCGCGTCGTTCAATTCGGTGTCGCTGGATCCGCCGCTGATCCTGTTCTCGGTCGACCGTCGCAGCCTGAGCCTCGGCGACCTGGCCGGCGCGGAAGGCTATGCGGTCAACGTGCTCGACGAGACGCAGCAGCACCTGTCGAACTGCTTCGCGAAGGCGAACGGCGACAAGTGGGGATGGCGTGCGGACGCAGCCGATGACGATGGCGCCGTGCTGCTGCCCGACGCGCTCGCGACATTCGAATGCGAACCCTATGCGCAGTACGACGGCGGCGATCACGTGATCTTCGTCGGCCGCGTGACGCGGCACTGCGCGCGTTCGGAAGGGCGCCCGCTGATCTTCTTCGGCGGCCGCTACCGCACGCTCGACGGCATGCACGCGCCGTCTGCCTGACTGCAATCCACGTTTCATTCCACCCTGGAGGACACCATGATCAAGAACGGGACTCAGCACATCGCGTCGCTGCGCGACGGGCGGCAGGTCTACCTGAACGGCCAGCCGGTCGGCGACGTGACCGCGCACGCGGCATTCCGCAATTCGATCCGCAGCTACGCGAGCCTGTACGACTACCAGGCGCGCGACGAGAACGTCGAGAAGATGACGTTCGTCTCGCCCGACTCGGGCAACCGCGTCAGCCGGATCTGGCAACTGCCGACGTCCTATGACGAACTCGTCGAGCGCCGTGCCGCGCTGGAAGCGTGGTCGGAGCTGCACTACGGCTTCATGGGGCGTTCGCCGGATCACGTCGCATCCTGTCTTTCCGGCATGTTCATGGGCGCCGACGTGTTCGAGCAATACGATCCGGCGCGAGCGGGCGCGCTGCGCGACTACTACCGCCATGCGCGCGACAACGACCTGTTCCTGACCTACGTGATCGTGAATCCGCAGGGGAACCAGTCGAAGTCCGCACACGAGCAGGAGGACAAGTACCTCGCGGTCGGCATCGTCGATCAGGATGCCGAAGGCATCACGGTGCGCGGCGCGAAGATGCTCGCGACGAGCGGGATCATGGCGAACGAGGTGTTCTGCAGCTGCATCCAGCCGCTGCGCGAAGGCGACGAGATGTACGCGCTGTCGTTCGCGGTGCCGATGAACGCGAAGGGCATGAAGATCCTGTCGCGCAAGTCGTACGAGGAGAACGCGACGTCGGTGTTCGACAACCCGCTGTCGAGCCGCTTCGACGAGAACGACGCGGTGCTGTATTTCGACGACGTGAAGGTGCCGTGGGAGCGGATCTTCGTCGCCGGCAACACCGCGATGTGCGCGAAGCAGTTCCACGCGACGCCCGCGCACGTGTACCAGAACTACCAATGCCAGGTGCGGCTGATGACGAAGCTGCGCTTCCTCGTCGGGCTCGGGTTGAAGATCTCCGAGGTCAACGGCACGAATACGTTCCCGCAGGTGCGCGAAACGCTGGGCCAGCTCGCGGCCGAAGCGTCGATGGTCGAGGCGTGGGTCTACGGGATGGAAGCGAAGGGCACCGTCGTCAACGGTTTCTACGTGCCCGACCGCAACATGCTGTACGGCTCGCAGGTCGTCACGCAGCAGCTCTATTCGAAGGTGCTCAACACGCTGCGCGAGCTCGCCGGCGGCGGAATGATCATGCTGCCGTCCAGCGTGCGCGACTTCGAGAATCCCGACCTGCTGCGCATCATCGAGAAAACACAGAAGTCGCCCGTGTGTTCGTCCGAGGAGCGCGTGAAGTTCTTCAAGCTCGCGTGGGATGCGGTCGGCTCCGAATTCGCCTCGCGCCACAACCAGTACGAGCTGTTTTATGCCGGCGCGTCGTTCGTCACGAAGGGGCACGCATATCGCACGTACGACTGGCAGCGCGCGTCGCATCTCGTCGATTCGATGCTCGGCAGCTATTCGCTGAACCAGGAACTGTCGACGCCGCGCGCCGCCTGACGCGTCGCCTTGCATCCGATTCATCCGCTATCGCCACAGGAGAGACAGATGGCCATCAACAAGCTTCACGACGAATTCCATACGCTGGACATGCAGCGCGACTGGCGGCTGCCGGAAGGCTATGACCCCGCGTCCGGCGCGCAGGAGCTGATCCTGTCCGGCGCGCTCGACACCGAGCGCAAGCGCGGCAGCCGCACGCGCCTGTTGCGCCTGCCGGCCGGGCTGCATACGAAGAAGCCGTTCGTGCACGACTACTGGGAGGAGGTGTTTCTCGTCGAGGGCGACCTGACCGTCGGCAACGACGAGCACGGCAACGGCGGTACGCCGTTCAAGGGCTACACGTACGCGGTGCGTCCGCCCGGCGCATGGCACGGCCCGTTCAAGTCGAACGGCGGCTGCGTGCTGCTGGAGATCCACTACTACGACCCGGCGTAAGCCCGGCCGATCCACGACACACGGCGGGCGGCAGCGCGCAGCGCGTGCGCTGCCCGCCACGAGGAGCATTCGATGAAAACCATCACGTTCGCGATCGACGGTCGCGACGGCCGCACCGAGCGCGCGATCGCGATCGACACGCTCGTGATCGCGGGCTGGACCGGCCGCGACACGGTCGCCATGGAGAAGCACATCCGCGAACTGGAGGAACTCGGCGTCAAGCGCCCGGCGACGACGCCCATGTTCTACCGCGTCGCGGCCGATCGCCTCGATCCGTCGCCCGCGATCCAGGTATCGGGCGGGCAGAGCAGCGGCGAAGCGGAATTCGTGCTGCTGCGCGACGGCGGCGAGACCTTCGTCGGCATCGCGTCCGACCACACCGATCGTGAAGTCGAGACTTACGGGATCACCGTGTCGAAGCAGATGTGCGGCAAGCCGTGCGCGAACACGCTGTGGAAATACGACGACGTGGCCGGGCACTGGGATCAGCTCGTGCTGCGCGCGTACGCGACGATCGACGGCGAGCGCGTGCTGTATCAGGAAGGCAAGGTGACCGCGATGCGTGCGCCGGACGATCTGCTCGCGCAGTTCGCGCGCCATGACGGCCGCTTCGTCGACGGCACCGCGATGCTGTGCGGCACGCTCGCCGCGATCGGCGGCATCCGGCCGGCCGAGCGGTTCGAGGTCGAGCTGGAAGATCCGGTGCTGGGCCGTACGCTGCGGCATGCATATGCGGTGGACGCGTTGCCCGTGGCGGGCTGATGCGGCAGCGGCACGCACACGCACTCAGGCGCGGCAGATCGCGATGATCTCCGCGCTGGTCGCCTCGTCGAACGGCGCGTGCTGCCAGTCGCCGTACCAGTCGGCCGACGCGAATCCGGCTGCGATCACGCGCGCCTGCAGGTCGGGTTGCGCGATGAAACGCAGCCGGCTCGTGTTCGTCAGCACCGTGCCGTCGAGACGAAAGCCGTAGTGCGTGTCGAACGTCACGATCGCACCCTCCATCGAGCGCACCGCATGATGAAGATCGACGATGCCCGCTTCGCGCGACTCGACGCTGCGTGCCGAATGCTCCTGCGTCCATTTACGCCACGGCTGGATGCGCGGATTGCGGGTGTCGAACAGGAAGCGGCCGCCGTCGGCGAGCACGCGCCGCACGCCGCGCAGTGTCGCGTCGATTTCGGTGTCGGTCAGCAGGCACTGGAACGCATGCCCGGTCATCACGACCGCATCGAACGGTGGTGCGCCAGGCGGCAGGCTGTCGAGCCCGCATGCGAGCCAGTGCACGGTGTCGGCGCCGGGCTGGCGTCGGGCATATTCGATCATCGCCGGCGCGGGGTCGATCGCGACGGCGTCGTGTCCAGCCGCCGCCAGCCGGCGCGCGAACGTGCCGGTGCCGCAGCCGAGATCGAGGATGCGTTGCCGCGCGGCACCGATCACGGCGGTGTAGAACGCAAAGTCCTGGTCGCCCGCGTTGAACAGGTCGTAGAGCGCGACGAGGCGCGGGTCGGTGTAAAGGGCTTCGCCGGCGGGCGCGGCGGCAGACGTCATGCGGCTGCGCGTGTCAGCGCTGCTGCACCGCCACGCGCAGCCCGAGCGCGATGAAGATCGAGCCGATGATCTTCCCCTGCCAGCGCGTGAGCCACGTGAGCCGCTTCACGATGCGGCCGAGCGGGCGGATCGAGCACGCGATCAGCGTCGTGTAGAGCGAGCTGAGCACGACGAAGATCAGCCCGAGCACCGCGAACTGCACGAACGTCGAGCCGCGTTCCGGATGCACGAACTGCGGCATGAACGCGAGGAAGAACAGCGCGGTCTTCGGATTCAGCACTTCGGCGGGAATCGCCTGCAGGTACGCCTTGAGCGGCGTGACCGGTGACACGCTCGGCAGCGACGGATCGGACGGCTTCTCGATCAGCGCGCGCACGCCGAGATAGATCAGGTACGCGGCGCCGACCACCTTCACGACATTGAACGCGAGCGCCGACGTCATCAGCAGCGCCGACAGGCCGACGGCCGCGAACAGCGTGTGCACGAAGTCGCCGCTGGCGACGCCGAGGCCGGTCAGGATGCCGGTCTTGCGGCCACCCTGCACGGTGCGGCTCAGCACGAGCAGCACGGCGGGGCCGGGAATCAGGAACAGGCCCAGGACGACGGCCGTGAAGGTGGTCAGCGTGGTCAGGTCGAACATGGCGGCTCCGGCAGGTGGGCGCAGCGGCGGGGGATCGGGGCATTGTATTCGTTTCGGCGCGCGACCGCAGACGCCGCCCGGGCACCGGCACGGCCGGATCAACCCCTTTCTGGTATAAGCACGAAAAGGCGCGCGGGCAGCGCGTCCGGCTTCCCTCCTCATCTACCGTTTCATGAGCCAGCTTCCACCGACCACCGATCCCGCAGCGGATGACGCAGTCTTCCACGTGCCGCGTCCGCTCGTCGTGTTCGGCGGCTCGGTCGTCGAGCCCGAATGGCTGCACGAGCGGCACAGTCATCCGCAGGCACAACTGCTCTACACGCTGAGCGGCGTGATCTACTGCGAGATCGACGGCGGCGTGTGGAGCGCGCCGCCGCAGTGCACGGTGTGGATTCCGGGCGATGTCCCGCATTCGGCGCGCGGCTCGGCCGGCGCGACGTTCTACGCGGTGCTGGTCGAACCCGACGCCGCGCTCGACCTCCCTGCGCGCTGCTGCACGCTGTCGGTGTCGCCGCTGCTGCGCGAGCTGCTGCTGAAGGCGGCGAGCTTCCCGAACCTGTACGACGTCGACGGGCCGCAGGGGCGGCTGATGGCGACGCTGCTCGACGAACTCGTCGCGGCGCCGGTCGAGGATCTGTACCTGCCGATGCCGGCCGACCGGCGGCTGCGCAAGCTGATCGACCATCTGCTCGACGATCCGGCCGACAAGTCGCCGCTGGCCGAACTCGCGCGGCGCGTGGGCATCAGCGAGCGCAGCCTGACGCGGCTCGCGGCGAAGGAGCTCGGGATGAGCGTCGGCGACTGGCGCCGGCGGCTGCACGTCGCGCTGTCGCTGCGAATGCTGACGGCGGGCCGCCGCGTGCACCAGATCGCGATCGATCTCGGCTACGAGAGCGCGAGCAGCTTCGTGACGATGTTTCGCAAGGCGACCGGCAAGTCGCCGACGCAATTCCTGACCGACCGGCAACGCTGAGCGATGACGGCCGTGCCGCCACGTGTGCGCGATTGGCCGGATTGAGCAAGCGGTTGGCCGGGACGATAAATGACGCCGCAGGCCTCGATCCATAAAATGAGAATTGTTCTCATCTGGAGGCCGACATGCAAATCGTCACGACTGAATTCCCGTTTGTCTGGTTGCGTTACACCGGTTCGACGCACACCGACCCCGCCCGCCTGATCGCCGAGCTCGACGCGTTGCTGGCGCGTCGCGAACCGTTCGTTCTTCTGACCGACGACGCGCCGTCCGGCGACGATCGCGGCGGGGACGATCACGAACTGCGCAAGCAGCTCGCGAAGTGGAGCAAGGCCAACCGCGCGCAGTCGCGTGAGTGGATCCCCGCGATGATCGCGATCGAGCCCGACGCAGCGCGGCGCGTGGCGCTCAACGCATTCTCGGGTGCGTTCGAGAAGGTATGGGGCTATCCGCTGAACGCGGCAGCCACCCGCGACGACGCGCTCGCGCTGGCGCAGCAGCTGCTCGACGAACCGGCGCGCGGCGCCGCGGCGGCGAACGGCTGAAGCCACGCTACCGCGCCGACGGCGCGGCGTTCCTCGATACGCATGCACGGCGCGCAAGCGCGCGCCGCGGCATGCGGCAAACATGCAGGGGTGTCCGGTGGACAATCCGATCCGCGCGATGCGCATCTTCACGCGCATCGTCGAAATGAACAGCTTTACGCGTGCGGCGCAGGCGCTCGGCATTTCGCGCGCCACCGCGACGCGGACCGTGCAGGAGCTCGAAACGGCGCTCGGCATGCCGTTGCTGGTGCGCACCACGCGCGCGCTGCGGGCGACGCCCGAAGGCGACGCGTACTACCGGCGCTGCGTGCGTATCACGGCCGATGTCGACGAACTCGAAGCCAGCATTCGCGGCGCCGCGCTGCGTCCGAGCGGGCCGCTGCGCGTCGAGCTGCCGGCGGCGGTCGCGGACGCGATCGTGCTGCCGGCGCTCGGCGCGTTTCATGCGCGGCATCCCGATCTGGTGCTGACGCTGGGGGTATCCGGGCGCGCGGCCGATCGCGTCGGCGATGCGATCGACTGCAGTGTCCGGCTCGGCGAACTGCCCGATTCGTCGCTTGTCGCGCGCCGGCTCGGCACGCTCGAGCGCGTGACCTGCGCGAGCCCCGCGTATCTCGATCGCCATGGCGTGCCGCGTACGCTCGAAGACCTGGCCGTGCATCGCGCGGTCAGCATGTCGTCCGTTCAGGGCCAGCGCACGGCCGAACTCGATTTCGTCGTCGATGGGGCGGTGCGCAAGGTGCGGATGGACGGGATCGTCAGCGTGGACGACGAGCCTGCGTATCTGGCGTGCGGCATGCATGGCCTCGGGCTGATCCAGCCGCCGCGTGTGGCCGCGCAGCCGCTGATCGACGCGGGGCGGTTGCGGGAAGTGCTGCCGCGCTGGCGGCCCGACGCGATCGCGGTGTCGGCCGTCTACGTGAAGCGGCCGCATGTGTCGCCCGGCGTGCGCGCGTTCGTCGACTGGATCGCCGAGCGTTTCGAGGCGGCGGTGAGCGGCCATGCGGGCCTGATCACCGCACGGGTGTGGCGGCCGACGGTGGGCGCCGCGGACAGGGTTGACCAGGTGGACGCCCAGATGGCCGCAGCTTGATCAGCAAGTGTCGAGTCAGGCGCGGTCAACGGTTCGCAATCGTCGTGGGTGCGCGCGTGCGCTTGACCGACGAGATCGCGCAAGCGGATCGATGATCCCGCCGGGTTGCCGTGGCGAAGCGGACGGCGGCGGCCGGGCGCTGCCGGCTCATATGAAGGTGCCGATATCCTGGCGATTTTTTGGCGAAATAGCGGAAACATTGGCGCTTTTGACCGAGCCGCACGTTGGTCTCTCCTGAATCGACGGACGTCGCTTCGTGCGTCCCGATCACCGCCCCAGCTCGTCCGCCAGAAAATCGACGAACGCCCGGATCCGCGTGGACATCTGGTGACGCTGCGCATACACCGCATAGATGTCGGCGCTCGGCGTCTCATGGTCGGGCAGCACGACGACCAGGCGGCCGTCGGCGAGATAGTCGCGCAGATCCCATTCCGCGCGCATCAGGATCCCGTGCCCGTCGAGCGCCCATTTCACGGCGATCTCGCCGTCGTTCGTCGTCAGGTTGCCGTGGATGCGCACGGCCTCCGTGTGGCGTGCCGCGCCGCGCCCGCTCGTCAGGCGCCAGATTCCGTAACCTTCGTCCCCCTGCCGGATGCCGATGCAGTTGTGGCGCGTCAGGTCGTGCGGCGTCGCCGGTGTGCCGTGCCGCGCGAGATACGCGGGCGCCGCGCACAGCAGCCGGCGGTTCGGCGCGAGCCGCCGCGCGACGACCCGCGTATCGGGCGGCTCGCCGAAGCGGATGCATACGTCGAACGCGTCGTCGGTGAGCGGCGGCGGCATGACCGACAACTGCAGTTGCACCGACACCTCCGGATAACGCGCGACGAAGCGCGAGATCGCGGGGCCGACCTGGTTGCGCCCGAAGCCGAGCGTCGCGTTCACGCGCAGCAGCCCCTTCGGGCGCTGCTTCGCGCTGCCGAGCAGTTCGCCGAGTTCGTCCATCTGGTCGAGGATCCGGCGCGCGTAGTCGAGATACACGTCGCCTTCGGGCGTCAGCATCATCCGCCGCGTCGTGCGGTTCACGAGCGTCACGCCCGCGCGCCGCTCCATCTGCGTGAGCCGCTTGCTGACGGCCGCCGCGGTCAGCCCGAGTTCGCGCGCGGCCGCGCTCAGGCTGCCCGACGCGGCCAGCGTCGAGAAGAAGCCGAGATCGGCCGGCTGAACGGTATCCGCCATGTCGGGATTCGTGAATTCAAGTTAAAGATGCTTTGAGTCTAGCACCGGTTCCCGCACTCCTGGTTAGGTAAAGTGCCTTCACGCTGACGATCAATCGAGGATGTGCGCATGAAGACCTACCGTATCGCAACGATTCCCGGCGACGGGATCGGCAAGGAAGTGGTGCCTGCCGGCAAGCAGGTGCTGGAAGCGCTGGCTCGCGGCAGCGACCGCTTTGCGTTCGAGTTCGAGGATTTCGACTGGGGCGCCGACTACTATCGCCGGCACGGCGCGATGATGCCGGCCGACGGCCTCGATGCGCTGCGCGGCAAGGACGCGATCCTGTTCGGCTCGGCGGGCGACCCCGACGTGCCCGATCACGTGACGCTGTGGGGGCTGCGCCTGAAGATCTGCCAGGGCTTCGACCAGTACGCGAACGTGCGCCCGACGCGCATCCTGCCCGGCATCGACGCGCCGCTGAAGCGCTGCGGGCCCGACGACCTGAACTGGGTGATCGTCCGTGAGAACTCGGAAGGCGAATATGCGGGCGTCGGCGGCCGCGTGCACCAGGGCCATCCGATCGAGGCCGCGACCGACGTGTCGATCCTCACGCGTGCCGGCGTCGAACGCATCATGCGCTTCGCGTTCCGGCTCGCGCAGTCGCGCCCGCGCAAGCTGCTGACCGTGATCACGAAGAGCAACGCGCAGCGGCACGCGATGGTGATGTGGGACGAGATCGCGAAGCAGATCGCGCAGGAATTCCCCGACGTGACGTGGGACAAGGAACTCGTCGATGCGGCGACCGCGCGCATGGTCAACCGGCCGGCGTCGCTCGACACGATCGTCGCGACCAACCTGCACGCGGACATCCTCAGCGATCTCGCGGCCGCGCTCGCCGGCAGCCTCGGCATCGCGCCGACCGGCAACATCGATCCCGAGCGCCGCTATCCGTCGATGTTCGAGCCGATCCACGGCTCCGCGTTCGACATCATGGGCAAGGGGCTCGCGAATCCGGTCGGCACGTTCTGGTCGGTCGTGATGCTGCTCGAGCACCTCGGCGAAACGGCCGCCGCCGCGCGGGTGATGCAGGCGATCGAGGCGGTGACGGCCGACCCGTCGCTGCATACGCGCGATCTCGGCGGCAGCGCGACGACCGCGCAGGTGACGGCGGCGGTGTGCGAGCGCGTCGCGCACGCGGCGGTCGCCGCCTGACGACGAGCGCGGCGATGAGCAGGCGGGCCGCGACATAGCGGCCGGCGACCGGCGGCGGCGCGCGAGCGCAACCGGTTACCGGGCGTCGCCCGTTCATCGTCCCCGGATTTTTGCCCCGAGACTCGCGCGCCCGACGCGAGCGGGGCGCGCCGGCCCACGCGCTTCGTCGCGGTGCCGGCGAGCATTCAAACACCGAGCACGACTCGACGACTCGACGGCTCGACCTCGAAGGAGGAGACACATGCAAGCGGATCTGGAAACCCGCGTCGCGCGGAAACTGATGTGGCGCATCATTCCGTTCGTGATGCTGCTTTACTTCGTCAGCTTTCTCGATCGCGTCAACGTCGGCTTCGCCGCGATGACGATGAACAAGGCGATCGGCCTGTCGCCGACCGCGTTCGGATTCGGCGGCGGCCTGTTCTTCATCGGCTACTTCCTGTTCGAGGTGCCGTCCAACCTGATTCTTCATCGCGTCGGCGCGCGCCTCTGGATCGCGCGCGTGATGATCACGTGGGGGATCGTGTCGGCCGTGTCCGCATTCGCGGCCGGGCCGACGAGCTTCTACGTGCTGCGCTTCCTGCTCGGCATGGCCGAAGCCGGGTTCTTCCCCGGCATCATCCTGTACCTGAGCCTGTGGTTTCCCGCGAAGCAGCGCGCGGTGGCCGCCGCGTGGTTCATGGCGGCCGCGCCGATCTCGACCGCGATCGGTTCGCCGCTGTCGGGCGCGATCATGCAGATGCCGCCGATGTTCGGGCTCGCCGACTGGCAGATGCTGTACATCGTCGAAGCGCTGCCGGCGGTCGTGCTCGGCTTCGTCGTGCTCAGGTGCCTGACCGATGCGCCGTCGAAGGCGGTGTGGCTGCGCACGGACGAGCGCGACTGGCTGGTCGCGAAGCTGAAAGCCGAAGCCGATGCGCGCCACACGCATGCCGGGCATACGGCCGGCGCGTGGCAGGCGCTGCGCGACCCGCGCGTGCTGGCGCTCGCGCTGATCTACTTCGGCACGTCGGCGGGGCTGTACACGCTCGGCCTGTGGGCGCCGCTGATGGTCAAGCAGTTCGGCTTCACCGCGCTGCAGACGGGCCTGCTCACCGGGATTCCGAGCATCGCCGCCGTCGTCGCGATGATCGCGTGGGCGCGGCATTCGGATCGTACCGGCGAGCGCACGTGGCACGTCGTGATTCCGTGCGTGCTTGCCTGCATCGGCTTCGTGTTCGCGGGGCAGGCGAGCACCGCGCTGCTGACCGTGCTCGCGCTGGTCGTCGTCAACATCGGGATCAGCGCCGCGAAGGCGCCGTTGTGGGCGATGCCGAGCGCGTTCCTGTCCGGCGCCGGCGCGGCGGCGGGCATCGCGATGATCAACTCGATCGGCAATCTCGGCGGGTTCGTCGGGCCGTTCGCGATCGGCTGGTTGAAGCACGTGACGGGCGGGTATGCGGCGGGGCTCTACGTGGTGGCGGGCACGCTCGCGGTGTCGGCGGTCGTCACGCTGATGTTGAGCCGCAAGGGCGCGAGGCAAGCCGCCGTGTCGGGGGTGCGGCATCACTCGTAAGCGCGACGTGTGCATCGAAACGCCGGACGGTCGCGCATGACGTGCGCCCGTCCGGCTTCATGCGTCGTGCCGCACGATCAGCTGTGCGTGAGCGTCAGCGCATAGAACTTCACGACGGTGCCGGGCGTCGTCAGCGGCGTGCCGGACACGGCCGTCTGGTCGTAGTCGCCGGCCTTGAAGTAGAAGCTCTCGCCGTTGAAGCTCGAATCCATCGTGAAGGTCTTGGTCGTGCCGTTCGCGGTGACGGTGATCGTCGTGCCGCTCAGGCTCAGCGCGTAGCTGAACTTCTGGCCGACGCCGACCGTGGTGATCGGCGTGGTCGTCGACTTGCCGCCCTGGTTGGTGCTTTCGAGCAGCAATTGCACGACGCCGCCGGACGTGAACTGCAGCTCGCACAGCGGCTTGCTCGGGCCGGTGCCCTGGAAGATCTGGCCGATCGTCGTGTGGCCGGGCACTTGCGTGACGGCCACCGTCGCGTTCAGCCGGTTGGTGCCGGAGGTCGGCCAGATCGCGTTCTCGCGCAGCTCGGTGCGCGGATGCAGTGAGCCGGACGTCGTCCAGCCCTGTGTGGGGTCCATCATCACCATCGATCCGTCGCTGCCGTCCGTATAGAAATACGTCGGGTTCACGTAGCCGCCCGCGAGCGACGAGCCGCTTACGGTGTCGACCTTGCCGGACGAGCCGGTCGGCAACTGCAGCGTGAACGGCGCGAGGTTGAAGTTCGAGCCGGGCGGGTTCGACGGGCTGAGCGCCATCACGGTGGCCTGCTGGCGGGCGGCGGCGGCCGGGCTGGCCGGATCGTCGCCGCCGCACGCGGACAGGCACGCAACGGACAGAACGGCGACGACGCACGGGATGATCCTGTTCTTCATGGTGTCTCTCTCTGATGGTCCGTGGCTGGGCGCCACGTTGTGGATAACGTTTTCCTATTCTGGCGCCTGATCGTCGAAACGAGATCGGTCGCCCGCAGGATTCACTCCAAAATACAGAAAGCAGATGAGGCTCGAAGGCTGAAACAGTGATGCCGGGAATTGCGGGATTTTCAAGGCTTGCAATCGGCTTTCCGTGAATGCGCTCAAGCCGATCGAGGACGATGCTAGCAAGAAGTGTCGGAAGAGTAAACGTTTTCCTATTTAGGCCGAAGAAGCTGTCTTTCGCCGGCTGCCGCGAGGTATCCGCGTGCCGGCGTGAAGGGCGCGGTCAGGTTTGCCGGTTACGGCTCAGTCGCCGCGACTTGTTGTGCGATACGCGCCGCACAAGCATCAGGCGTCGCATCGGACGTATCGAGCACCATCTGGCTGAACGGCCGCGACGCATAGCCTTCGCGATACATCTCGGCGATCCGGTTGCGCTCCCAGTCCGTCAGCGCACGCGAGCCGCGATTCGACGATGCGACCGCTTCGGGCGGTGCGAGCGTCACGATGAACAGCCGCGCATCGCGCGCGTCGCAGGCGGCGCGCAGCCGCTCGAATTCCGTTTCGCCGATCGGATAGGCGATGACCAGATGACGCTCACGTGCGTGCGTGATCTGCGTGACGAGACGTTCGAGCGCGATCGCCCACTGCACGTCGAACGGTGCGTCCTCGGGCGCATCGTGATCGTCGCCGTCGATGAAGCGTGCGTCGGGCAGCAAGCGTGCGAGCGCAAGGCCAATCGTCGTCTTGCCGCTGTTGATCGGGCCGTTCAGGTGGATGACGGTGAGGGCGGTCATGAGTCAGCGCAGGAATTGGAAGACTCGCAGCTTGCCATGACGGGTGTGGCGATGCCGTGCCGTTGGTACGTCACGCGAGGTGATGCGATTGCGGAGGGGAAAGCAGACAGGCGGGGGAGTGGCGGAAGGAGTGGCAGGCCGAGTGCGCGAAGAGGATGCGCCCCCCAGCCTGCCCAACCGTACCGCATCCAGCGATGCGGCACGGCGTCGAGCGAAGCGACTTACTTCTCGTCGCCCTTGATCTGCGGCAGCGCCGACGCTTCACCCGGCGTCAGCAGCCCGACTTGCGAGTACACGCGCAGCTTGTCGCGCGTATCGGTGATGTCGAGGTTGCGCATCGTCAGCTGGCCGATCCGGTCGCGCGGCGAGAACGTCGATGCGACCTTCTCCATCGACAGGCGTTCCGGCTGGTACGTGAGGTTCGGCGACTTCGTGCTCAGGATCGAGTAGTCGTTGCCGCGGCGCAGTTCGATCTTCACTTCGCCGGTGATCGCGCGCGCGACCCAGCGTTGTGCGGTTTCGCGCAGCATGATCGCCTGCGGGTCGAACCAGCGGCCCTGGTACAGCAGGCGGCCGAGGCGGCGGCCGTTCTCGCGGTACTGCTCGATCGTGTCTTCGTTGTGGATGCCGGTGACGAGACGCTCGTACGCGATGTACAGCAGCGCGAGGCCCGGGGCTTCGTAGATGCCGCGGCTCTTCGCCTCGATGATGCGGTTCTCGATCTGGTCGCTCATGCCGAGGCCGTGGCGGCCGCCGATGCGGTTCGCTTCCAGCAGCAGCTCGACCGGGTCGGTGAACTCGACGCCGTTCAGCGCGACCGGCTGGCCGGCTTCGAAGCGCACCGTCACTTCTTCGGCGGCGATCTTCACGTCGTCGCGCCAGAACGCGACGCCCATGATCGGGTTCACGATCTTGATGCCGCTTTCGAGGCTTTCGAGATCCTTCGCTTCGTGCGTCGCGCCGAGCAGGTTCGAATCGGTCGAGTAGGCCTTCTCGGCCGACATCTTGTACGCGAAACCGGCCTGGTTCATGAATTCGGACATTTCGGCACGGCCGCCGAGCTCGTCGATGAACGTCTGGTCGAGCCACGGCTTGTAGATCTTCAGATCCGGGTTCACGAGCAGGCCGTAGCGGTAGAAGCGCTCGATGTCGTTGCCCTTGTACGTGCTGCCGTCGCCCCAGATGTTGACGCCGTCTTCCTTCATCGCGGCGACGAGCATCGTGCCCGTCACGGCGCGGCCGATCGGCGTGGTGTTGAAGTACGTGACGCCGGCCGTCGTGATGTGGAACGCGCCGCTTTGCAGCGCCGCGATGCCTTCGGCGACGAGCTGCGCGCGGCAGTCGATCAGGCGGGCGCCGGCTGCGCCGTATTCGATCGCGCGTTTCGGGATCGCGTCGTAATCGTCTTCGTCGGGCTGGCCGAGGTTCGCCGTGTATGCGTACGGGACGGCGCCCTTGAGTTTCATCCAGT
This sequence comes from Burkholderia sp. Tr-20390, assembly GCF_017104595.1. Taxonomy (NCBI): domain Bacteria; kingdom Pseudomonadati; phylum Pseudomonadota; class Betaproteobacteria; order Burkholderiales; family Burkholderiaceae; genus Burkholderia; species Burkholderia sp. Tr-20390. The sequence continues at coordinate 68,333 of NZ_JAAGPC010000015.1, forward strand.
GCAATGCAGCGCTGGTGTCCAGGCCGCCGGAGAAGGCGATACCGACCTTCTGGCCGGTCGGGAGGCTTTCGAGAATCGTGCTCATAGGAATTACCGTGGATTGAAGCCGGTGGGATCGTATTTCGCGGAATATGCGAGTATCGGCTGTCCGGGAGGTTGGGGCAAGGGCTGATTTTCGCGCGGAACCGTCGTCGGGCCTGTCGCGGCGGGCCTGGCGGGCGGTGAGCCGGGTGGAGAATACCGCGCTCGCCGGTGCGAAATCGCGGCAGAAACAGGCATCGACGCGCCCGGCCGCGGGCCGTGTTTCCGGGGCCGGATCGGCTGACGGGTGGTGCGGCCCGCCGTCAGGATGCCGATATGTCGAGCCGAAAGGTATATGAAAGGCGAGCGCGCGAAGCCCGGATCCCCGCCGACGTCAGATGTTCCACGACTGCGCGGTGTCGAGCAGCTTCTCGCGCAGCTGGTCGACTTCCCCGGCCAGCTTGGCCGTGATCGACACGTAGCCGGACAACTGCGGCGGCGGCGCGTCGTGCGGCACGTCCGTCGGCCGGCGGCGCGGGGCGAGCCGGCTCGGCGTGCCGAACTTGAGCGCGCGGCTCGCGCCGACCAGCGTGTCGCGGATGCGCCGGTTCACCGCCTTCATTTCGAGCCGCATGTATTCGCGGGCGGCCAGATCGTCGCGGGCCGGCAGCGCGCTCGACAGGATCTCCAGATAACCGATGCACAGGCGCAGGCTGCGCTGGATCGCCTCGAGCTGCATCATCGACGTCTCGCATTCCTTCGACACCGACGGCATCAGCGAGCGCAGCTGGACGAGCAGCGCGCTCAGCGCGGCCATTTCCTTCAGGTGCGCGTCGTCGCTGACCTGGCGATCGCCCGCGAGCCGCGCATGCACGGCCGCGCACGCGCGCAGCGCATCGGCGAGCTTGTAGCGCCACGAATAGGTCGCGTAGAGCGGCAGCGCGAACGAGAACGCCAGCGCGATCGCGATGCCGACCAGCACGTTCACCGCGCGCCACAGGCCGTCGACGATCTCGTTGTCGCCGTGCCCGGCGACGATCACCATCGTGATCGCCGACAACAGCGCGATGTAGCCGGCCTTGCCGATCGCGTGATACGCGCAGATACCGCACCCAATGGCCATCAGCAGGTAGATCGCGAACGGCGCGTGCAGGAACGAGTAGAGGAGGATCAGCCCGAGCCCCGCGAGCGCGCCGATCGACGTGCCGAGCGCGCGCTCGGCCGCCTTCTTGCGGATGTTGCCGTGGTGCTGCAGCCCGCCGACGACGATCAGCACGGTGATCGTCGACCACTCGCCGTGCGGCACGTTCAGGCCGGTGGACAGTGCGATCGACACGAGAATCGCGAGCGAGACGCGCGCCGCATGGATCAGCTTCGCGTGCCGGTAGCGGCGGTACGGGTCGAGCAGCGGGCGGAGCGCGTGGCGCAGGAACGGCGGCAGCCGGGCAGGGAACGGGGTGGTCATGGCGGAACGGGAGTGGCCGGAACGCGCACGGCGGCCTGCGCGGGCCGGCGCCGCGCCGCATGCGCAGCAGGTGTCACGCTAACCGAACGCGGGAGGACTGTCCACGGTGCGGTCATCCGGCCCGGCCGGCCGACGTGCGACTTCACGCCACGTCACGGCGATGTCATGCGCCGGCGGCGCTCGGCTGCGCCTCCAGCACGCGGTTGCGGCCGCCGGACTTCGCGCGGTACAGCGCCTCGTCGGCCCGCTGCAGCAGCGTCGCGGCGTTCACGCGGCCGTCGGTGGCGGTCGCCGCGCCGATGCTCGCCGTGACGCGCCCGTACGGGCTTTTCGCGTGCTCGATGTCGAGCGCCGCGATCGCGCGCCGGATGCCCTCGGCGACGGTCAACGCGCCTGGCGCATCGGTGTCGGGCAGCGTGACGACGAATTCCTCGCCGCCGTAGCGCGCGACGTGATCGCTGTCGCGGCGCAGGCAGCGCGACGCGGTTTGCGCGACGCGCCGCAGCACGTCGTCGCCGGCGGGATGGCCGTAATAGTCGTTGAATGCCTTGAAGTGATCGACGTCGACGAACAGCACCGACAGCGGGCGGCCGCTGCGCGACGCACGCTGCGCCTCCTTCGCGAGCACCGTGTCGAACGTGCCGCGGTTGTCGAGGCCCGTCAGCGCATCGGTGTGCGCGAGCCGGTACAGCTTCGATTCGGCGACCTGGCGGCGCTTCAGTTCGCGCGACAGCGCCAGCGACCCCCACGCGATGAACCCGGTGAACAGGCACATCAGCACGACGGTCCAGATCGCGCGGTGGTGCCACGACGCGTAGATGTCGATCTCGGCGGGCGCGACGTCGACGATCAGCGGCAGGGCGGCGAGATGCTTGTAAACATAGATGCGCCGGATGCCGTCGATCGCGCCGACGCCGGTCAGCGCGCCGTCGCGGGCGCGCTGCGATTCGATGAACAGCGGCGAGCTGTGCAGGTCGAGGCCGACCACGTGCGGGTCGAATGGCAGGCGCGACACGAGCGTGCCGTTGTCCTCGACGATCGCCGCGCTGCCGTGCTTGCCGACCGCCAGGCCATCTAGCAGCGCGCGGAAGTAGTCGATGCTGAGCGTGCCGACGACGATGCCGGCGAACGCGCCGTCGGGCCGGTTGATCCGGCGGCTGAGGGCGATCGTCAAGGCGCCCCCGCGCAGCCGGGACGCATACGGCCGGCTGATGTAGAGGCCCTGGGCGAGCTGGTCGCGATGCACGGCGAAATAGTCGCGGTCGCCGAAATTGCCTTGCCGGGCGGGCGATGCGCTCGAATCGATCACGATATTGCCGTGCGCGTCCATCACGAAGATCGACCCGAGATACTCGCCGGTCGCCGCGCGGTCGAACAGCAGCCGGTGACGCTGGCGCGGGGGCAGCGTCGCCAGTTCAGGATCGGTAATGCCGTCGACGACGTTCTGCAGCGACAAATCGTAGAGCTCGATATTGCGCGCGATATCGCGTTCGATCAGCAGCATCAGGTTGCGTGCATTTTCGACCGCATGGTCGTATGCATCGCGCCGCGCCTCGATTAAAAGCGACGTGGAAAGCCCCCAGCTGAACATCAGCAGCACGATCCCCGCCACGAGTACGCCGCGCGGCGACAGAATGCGTGCCACGATCGACGCGGTATGGCGGCGCAGCGCGGCGGGCAGCGTGAATGACTTCATCCTCGATGGGGGCGGGCGGCGGATTTTCGCGTCGTTGGCGATTCCGTACGCTGTTTATTTTGAATCGGGCCGCATTATCTCGCGAATTCCGGAGATTCGTGTGCACATGCAAAACATGCATGCGGATACGGCGATTCCCAACGATTACGCATCGTTACCGCTTTACACGCGGGTGATTTGATTTGAATCAATCGTCGATATCGGTTGTATTGTCTGAATAATCCCGTGATTACCCGGCGATTATGCGTGCCGGTGCGGTAGCGGGCGGATGGCGACGAGGCGGTTGCGAAACTCGATGGGATCGGAGCGCCGGATAACCATCCAGCGCGCGGGGTTTTTGAGCCGACCTGCGACGGCAGCCCGGTTCGACGCGGCCAACCCCTTGATTCTGCGAAATCTCCACGGCGGCGGCGGGCGGTGGCACCTGAGCTGTCCCCGTGACGAATCAGGTAGAATCCGCGCTTCGCCGCAGGCGCCCACCGCGCAACGCGTATCGGGGCCGCATCGAATGCATCGCAGGACGCGCACCGCGCTCCGATTCCGCATGCGCCGGCTACGGATGCCGGCCCGCTCAACGTTCGTCTCGTTTATGTCCGCACTTCCGAAATCCGACCCATCCGGTTCGTCAGCGAACCCACCCAAGCTTCATCGCGCGCTGAAGGCGCGCCACCTGACGATGATCGCCATCGGCGGCTCGATCGGCACGGGCCTGTTCGTCGCGTCCGGCGCGTCGATCTCGCAGGCCGGCCCCGGCGGCGCGATGGTCGCGTACATGGCGATCGGCCTGATGGTCTATTTCCTGATGACGAGCCTCGGCGAGATGGCCGCGTTCATGCCGGTGTCGGGCTCGTTCGCGACCTACGGCGCGAAATACGTGGACGAAGGCTTCGGTTTCGCGCTCGGCTGGAACTACTGGTACAACTGGGCCGTGACGATCGCGGTGGAACTGGTCGCCGCGCAGCTCGTGATGCATTACTGGTTCCCGAACGTGCCGGGCGTGTGGTGGAGCGCGGCGTTCCTCGGCGTGATGTTCCTGCTCAACGCGCTGACCGTGCGCGGCTTCGGCGAAGCCGAATACTGGTTCGCGCTGATCAAGGTCGTCACCGTGGTCGCGTTCATCGGCGTCGGCCTGCTGATGATCTTCGGCATTCTGAAGGGCGCGCCGAGCAATGGCTGGGGCAACCTGACGATCGGCGACGCACCGTTCGCGGGCGGCCTGCCGGCGCTGATGGGTGTCGCGATGATCGCCGGCTTCTCGTTCCAGGGCACCGAGCTGATCGGCGTCGCGGCCGGCGAATCGGAAAACCCGCGCACGACGATCCCGCGCGCGGTGCGCCAGGTGTTCTGGCGCATCCTGCTGTTCTACGTGTTCGCGATCTTCGTGATCGGCGTGCTGATTCCCTATACCGACCCGAACCTGCTGAAGACGGACGTGACCGACATCGGCGTGAGCCCGTTCACGCTCGTGTTCCGCCACGCGGGCCTTGCGTTCGCGGCCGGCGTGATGAACGCGGTGATCCTGACGGCCGTGCTGTCGGCCGGCAACTCGGGCATGTACGCGTCCACGCGGATGCTCTACAACCTCGCGACCGAAGGCCGCGCGCCGAAGATCTTCGCGAAGCTGTCAGCGGGCGGCGTGCCGCGCAATGCGCTGTACGCGACGACGGCGGTTGGCGCCTTGTGCTTCTTCACGTCGCTGTACGGCGACAAGACCGTGTACCTGTGGCTGCTGAACACGTCGGGGATGACCGGCTTCATCGCGTGGCTCGGCATCGCGGTCAGCCACTACCGGTTCCGCAAGGGCTACGTGAAGCAGGGCTACGCGCTCGACCAGCTGCCGTACCAGTCGAAGTGGTTCCCGTTCGGCCCGCTGTTCGCGTTCGTGCTGTGCCTCGTGATCGCGCTCGGCCAGGACTATCAGGCGTTCCTCGCGAACCGGATCGACTGGGCGGGCGTGGCCGCGACCTACGTCGGCATTCCGCTGTTCCTGGTCGTGTGGCTTGGCTTCCGGTTCCTGAAGAAGAGCCGCTTCGTGCGCTACGAAGACATGGAAATCGCGCCGTGGATCGCCGCGAGCCGCGGCGCGCAGCGGCAGCCGGTGGCGAACCGCGAAACCGCGGGCTGACGCGGGCGCGGCACGTGGCCGCGTGACGTACGACTAAACGGGAAGCCTCGCGCTTCCCGTTTTTTTTGCCCGGCTTTTGCCTGCACGGGGTCAAAGCCGGTTATATTGCCCGACCCTACCGGGCCACGGCCCGGCCGGCGCGAGGCGCGCCGCGCGGATCGGCATCCGGCGCGCGCGACACGCGGCGGCCGGCGAAACGCCCGGCGTTTTCATCGTTCCATCCGGGCCGCTACGGCCCGCGGAGCGCGCAACCCAGAGGAATCCATGAGCGCATCACCCGCCGAGCGGAAGGCCGGACCCGTTTCCATCGTGCGACTCGAAGCCGCGATCAACGCGTGGCGCGAAGTGTACCCGCCGGCGCCGGACGGCGAGGACGGCTACGCACTCGACGCCGGCAGCAATTGCCTCGCCGAGCTGTACGGCACGATGATCTGCTACCAATTGCCGGACGTGCCGCTCGACTCGCTGAGCGACGCGCAGCGCGACGCGCTCTACGCGACCGAGGTGTGATGCTCGGCCCACACGGTGCCGCGGCGCGGTATCGGTGAACGAACGGGAAGCGTTGCGGCTTCCCGTTTTGCTTTGCGCGGCGCTCGCCGCCGCTGCGCGCGCCATGCGGTTCGCGCCGGGAGCGGTGCCGGCTGAGGTATCGTGACGGGATCGGGAGGCAGGTGACCGGCAGGGCCGGTGTGGACGGCCGGCGCCCGCGCCGTGCGCGGTGCCGAATGAACATCCGTCGCCTGCCCGGGAGGATTCGAACATGGAGTTGAGACACCTCCGCTACTTCGTCGCGGTCGCCGAAGAGCGGAATTTCACGCGGGCGGCCGAACGGCTGCATATCGCGCAGCCGCCGCTGAGCCGGCAGATCCAGCAGCTCGAGGAAGCGCTCGGCGTGCCGCTGTTCGAGCGCAATGCACGGCCGCTGAAGCTGACCGATGCGGGCCGCTTCTTCTATTCGCACGCGGTGCAGCTGCTCGCGCAGACGACCGAGCTCGAATCGATGACGAAGCGGGTCGGCAAGATCGAGCGCAGCATGTCGGTCGGCTTCGTCGGTTCGACGCTGTACGGGATGCTGCCGAAGATCATCCGGCGCTTTCGCAGCGAGTATCCGGCCGTCGAGCTGAGCCTGCACGAGATGTCGACGATGGACCAGATCAAGGCGCTGAAGGAAGGGCGCATCGACGTCGGGTTCGGGCGCATCCGCCACGAGGATCCGAGCGTGCGGCGCGTCGTGCTGCGCGAGGAGCGGATGATCGTCGCGCTGCCGGTCGGCCATCCGCTCGACAGCGCGAAGCCGGTGCTGTCGCTGCATGACCTCGTGAACGACACGCTGATCATCTTTCCGAAGGCGCCGCGCCCGAGCTACGCGGACCAGGTGCTCGCGGCGTTTCACGATCGCGCGTTGCAGCCGCGCAAGATCTACGAGACGCGCGAACTGCAGATCGCGCTCGGCCTCGTCGCGATGGGCGAGGGCGTGTCGGTCGTGCCGCACAGCGTGTACGGGCTGAAGCGCGACGACATCAGCTACAAGCCGCTCGACGATCCGAACCTCGTGTCGCCGATCATCATGAGCATGCGGATGCTCGACGAATCGGAGGATCTTCGCGCGATGCAGGCGCTGATCTACCGGCTGTACGACGAGGCGCAGATGGAGTATCTGCCGCCGCAGCCCGAATGAACGCGCGGGCGGTGGGGGCTTGCTTGACGCTGCGTGCGGGCGCGGGCCACCATCGCGGGATCCCAGGTGGCCGCCGAAGGGCGGCCGCTTTCATGCAGACGACACACACATGACCGATATCCCGATCGAGGAGACAACCGTCGAGACGCCGCAAGGGCGCCTCTTCGCGAAACGCTGGCGCGGTGGTCTGGCGCAACAGACGGGGGCGTCGAAGGCGGCCGCGCCTGAGCCGGCCGCGCCGATCGTCCTGCTGCACGATTCGCTGGGCTGCGTCGAACTGTGGCGCGACTTCCCCGCGCAGCTCGCGCGCGCCACGCAGCGCGACGTGATCGCCTACGATCGCCTCGGCTTCGGTCGTTCCGATCGTCATCCGGGGCAACTCGGCACGACGTTCGTGCGCGACGAGGCCGATCACGCGTTCGCGGCGCTGCTCGAGCAACTGGGCGTCGACGCGTTCGTCGCGCTCGGGCACAGCGTCGGCGGCGGGATGGCGGTCGGGTGTGCGGCCGCGCATCCGGATCGTTGCCGCGCGCTCGTGACGATCGCCGCGCAGGCGTTCGTCGAGGATCGCACGCTGGCCGGCATCCGCGACGCGGGGCAGCAGTTCGACGAACCGGGTCAGCTCGACCGGCTCGCGCGCTATCACGGCGACAAGGCCGAATGGGTGCTGCGCGCGTGGCTCGACACGTGGCTGTCGCCGGCTTTTCGCGACTGGAATCTCGACGACGACTTGCCGCACGTGCAATGCGCGACGCTCGCGATTCACGGCGAAGACGACGAATATGGGTCCGACGTGCATCCGAAGCGGATCGCCGCGCGCGTCGCGGGGCCATCGTCGTATCTGTTGCTCGGCCAGTGCGGGCACATGCCGCACCGCGAGCGAACCGGCGACGTGCTGGCCGCCGTGACGACGTTCCTGCGCGACGCGCTCGCCTGAGCGCTGCTGCCACCGGCGGGCAGGTGCCCGCCGGCCGTCAGAACGCGAGCTGGATCGCGAGGTCGATCGCGAGCACGGCGATCGAGAGGCCGATCCCGAGGACCACGTTCGGCAGCCGGTGCTCGAAGTCGCGATTGTCGCGACGCATTGCAGCGCCGAGCAGGAAGATTGCCTCGACGACGATCTGCAGTCCGACGAACAGCAGCATCAGCAAATACTCGTAACCCATCTGCTTGAACGCGGCGAATTGCATCCCGTGATCGCGGATCCATTGGCCGACGCGCAGCAGTTCGTACACGAACAGCAACGCGGGAAACAGGTAGCTGATGAAATAGGTCGGCGCGGTGGCGTGCCGTAGTTCGAGGTGGAAATGCTGATGCGTGGTTGCCATCACGAATCCCTCCTTGCAACGCATGATTGCGGTCGCGACGGCGGCGCGACAACGTGCAAACGAAGGGATTACCCGAAGCGTCGCGCGCGGCCGTACGACATCAGCATACTGCTGCACGGGAAATTTGGCATGCGATGCGTGCGGCCGTCGTAAAAATGCATCTGCGCCGCGCGACGCGTCTATCGTGCCGTATTCGCCGGATACGCTGCGCCGGGAGGTTGCGTGGTGCCCGATGCATGCGGCAACAACCACTCCGGATGCTGCTCCAGATCGTCGGCCAACGCGCGTAGCGCGCTTGATGTTCGCGCGAATTGCGTCAGCGTGCGGCGCACGTTCGATGTATCCGCACCTGGTTGCCCGAGCATCGCCTGCGCGGCCGTGAAGGATTGCCGTGCGGTGCCCAGCGCGATGCGTGCACGCGGTGCGAGTTCGGTATCGAGTTGCCCGAACAGTGCGTTGGTATTCGCGAGCGCTGCGTTCAGATCCGTACCCATGCGATCGAGCGGCAACCGGGAAAGCGTGCCGGCGATATCGGTCATCCGTACGCGCAGCACGTCGAGCGTGCCGGGCACGGTCGGCAACGCGATCGGCTCGTGATTCGTGTCGACGGAGACGGGCAGGGCATTCGGGAACATGTCGAGCGCGACATACGAGCGGTTTGCGATCGGGTTGCCGACGCGCAACTGGCCACGCAAGCCGCGCGCGACGAGCGTGCGCAGCAGTGCCTTGCCGGCTTCGGACTCGCCGTTGCCGAGCACGTCGCGGTAGCGCTGCCCGAGGCGGTCGGGGTAGAGCGCCATCGTCACGCGCATTGTGACGTCGCCGCGCGCTGCATCGTATTCGGTGCCGACAGCCGTCACGTTGCCGAGTTCGATGCCGCGAAACTCCACCGGCGCGCCGACCTCGAGGCCGCGCAGCGAACGATCGAAACGCATCACGACGGGCGCGGGCTGCGCGTTCGGCGTGCGCATCGCGTCGATTTCATCATCGGCCACGCGAAAGCGTGCGCCGTCCGGTGCTGGGATGCTCGATGCGCGCCCGGGCGGCGAGGCGAACGCAAGGGCACCGCCGAGCAGCGCGGCGATCGACGGCGTGTCGAGCTTCATGCCGCCCGCGCCGAGTTGCAGGCCGAGGCCGCCGGCCTGCCACCAGCGCGCGTCGACGTCGACAGCCCGATCGAACGGCGCGGCGACGAACACGTCGATCGTGACACCGTGCCCGTCGGCATCGAGCGCATAGCCGGTCACCTGGCCCACGCGTGCGCGCCGATGATAGATGGGCGAGCCGATCGCGACCGAGCCGAGCGATGCCGCGCGCAGCGTGTAGTGGCGGCCGCCTTCCTCCGTGATCGGTGGCGTGTCGAGCCCGGCAAACGTCGTGCGCGGTTCGCGCGAATGGCCGAGCGCGGCCGCGATATACGTACCGGACAGCACCGTATCGAGGCCGGAGAGGCCACCGGGCCCGATGCGCGGCCGCACGATCCAGAAGCGTGTGTCCGCCACCGCCAGTGCGTGCGCGTCGGCGTTCAGTCGCACATCGATCGTCACGCCCGGCTGCCCGCGCAACGCGCGAACGCGCGTGACGCGGCCGATTTCGACGTTGCGCAACCGCAGTGTCGATCGGCCGGCTGTCAGCCCGTCGGCGCTCGCGAAGGCGATCGTGATGGTCGGCCCGCGGTTGCCGAGCGACGTGATGCCCCATGCGGTGCAGAGCACGGCGGCCGCGAGCGGCACGATCCAGAAGCGCGCCGCCCGCGAGCGGGCCGGCACGCATCTGCGCCACACGGGCCAACCTGTGCGGGCGGGTTTCAGTCGAATTGCGCGACGAGTGCATCGGCGCCCTTGTCGATGCCCGTCCTGGCCGCGCTGAGCGCACCGAAACTCGCGCCGATGTTCATCGCATTCGGATACTGCTTCGTCACGTACGCATTGATCAGCCGGTTCGTCGCGGCATCGCGGATCTCCACCGCGTACATGACCGAGCCCGTGAACGCGCCTTCGCGGCCGCGGATCGCCTGCACGCCGTTGTACACGTTGCCCGCGAGATCGAAGTGTGCGAATGCGCCGGCAAACGTGGTCGTCGTCACGGCGCCCGTCAGCGTCAGCTTCACGCGCAGCGTGCCGGGGCCCGGCGTGTTCGTCAGCTCGAAGCGCTTGCTCAGCTTCTTCGCGAACGTGTCGCCCATGTACGCGGCGAGCGTCGTCTTGTCCTGGTCGGACAGGTCGCCGAACTGATGGTCGGTGCCGCGGTAGATGGCCACCGGGTCGAGGATCAGCTTCCGGTACGTGTGCCAGTCCGCCGGCAATGCGTAGCGGTAGGGCACACGCCCGGACTTGTCCTGCGGATCGCTGCGCAGGTACGGCGACGATTCGATGCTGCTGTAGCGGGCGGGCTGGACGCCGGCGCATCCGGCGAGCACGACGCAGAGCGCGGCGTTGAGCAGGTGGCTGGACTTGAACAAGGGGTTCATCTGACGCTCCGGGTCGGGATTCGCGCCGGTGGAGCCGGGCGAAGGGTGGTGAAACAGGGCGGCATTGCCGCTTCGGGTTTGAAAAAAACCAACCAGACGGTTTGTTTTTGAGGCGCAGCAACCCCATGAATATCGGGAGCGACAAGCCGTCGGGCAGGGTCGATCGGCCGGACCGCCAGGCTGCAGGTGGCGCTTGCGCCGCGCCGCGCGACGCGCGGTGCGGTCCGGCATCCGACAGGGGCCGATGCGGGAGCCGATCGTAGCACCGCCATTTCTGGAAGTAAACCGACCAGGCGGTTTGTTTGTGATAGACTCCGCGCACTTCCTTCATGTGATCCCGCCGGTCCGGCGCGGTCGCATGGTACGACTCCATAGCGGGGACAGTTCATGGACAACCCGACGCGTTCCGAGCGAACGCGCACTGCCGCAATCCAGGCGGCGCTCGCGATTCTCGAGCGCGACGGCCCGGGCAAGCTCACGTTCGACGCGATTTCACGCGAAAGCGGCATCAGCAAGGGCGGGCTGATGCACCAGTTCCGCACGAAAGGCGATGTGCTGAACGCGCTGATGGAACACCAGCAGGACTACTACCAACGATTCCAGCGCGACTATCTGGCCGCGCGCGATCCGGGGGCGGGGCAGCCGACGCTGTCCGCGCAGATCGCGACGATGCGCGAAGTGATCGACCAGCAGCCGTCGGCGGCGCTCGCGATCATGGCGGCGCTGGTCGAGGATCCCGCGCCGCTGCAGCAGGTGCGGGATATCGACGCAGAGAACGTGAAGCTCATCGCGGCCGAATCCGGCGATCCGGATCTTGCATTGCTGCGCTGGAAGGCGGCGTGGGGGCTCGCGCTCTCGGCGATGTTCGGGCTGTGCCCGCTGTCGGCCGACGAGCGCGCACGGCTGTTCGACCGGTTGCTCGACGAGACGCAATGGCCGTCGGGCGGCGACGCTGCCGCACCGGCCGCGAAATCGTCGCGAAAGAAATGAAGCGCGCGTTCGTTGCTTGCGGGGTGGCGGTCGCCCGCTTCGGGCGCTCGCTGCTCTCGGTCGTGCTCGGGCGCTTGTGATCCGGTGAGCGCCTGACCGGTCAACGCTTACCGGCGCCGCTCACCCTTTCGCTTGAGCACCTTCGACGAACAGCTTCGCGACCGCCTGGAACTCCCGTTTCAGCGACAGCCCCGGCACGGTCAGCCAGCGCAGCATCGCTGCGAGATACAGGTGATGGAACCACGTCGCGAGCTGGTCGGCCCGCAGCGTGCCGTTCAGTTCGCCGGATTGCTGCCCGGCTGCGATCAGTTGCTGCCACACGAGCGCGATATCGCTGCCGTTCTCTCCACCGCTTGCCGGTTCGGCCGCGCCGATGCTCAGGAAGCGATGGCGCAGATACGCGAGCAGGTACGCGGGATGCTGCTCGCACCACGCAGCCGACGCATCGAGCACGCAGCCGATGCGTGACGCGAAGGTCTTGCGCCGCGCGACGTCGCGCTGCAGATGCGCGAGATCGCGTGCGAGTTCACCCTCCAGCCAGTGCGCGAGCACGGCTTCCTTCGTTGCAAAGTGGTTGTACAGCGTGCGTTTCGCGACATCGGCCTGCGCGGCGATCTGTTCCATCGTGACCGCTTCATAGCCGTGCGCGTCGAACAGGCGTGCACCGGTGGCGGCGAGATGCGCGAGCATCTGGATGCGCTTGCGGGCGCGGCGGCCCGGATCGTCGGTCGGAGTCGTCATGGCGGGGGATTGACTGAAAGTGCACGAGTTGCATTAGTATACGACGTGCATTTTTATGAATCCACCCACTACCGCCGCGCACGAGGAGTCACGCATGAAGCTCGTCATCGCCACCTACGGCACCGAAGGCGACACGCGCCCGCTTGCGGCGCTCGGTCGTGCGCTGATCGATGCCGGCCACGATGTCCGGCTGCTGGCCGATGCGGCGACGCTGGGGGCGGCAGGGGCGCTTGGCGTGCCGTCGGCGTCGTTGTCCGGCGATATCCGCGGGGCGATTGCGCCGGATGGTGCATTGGCCGATGCGGTGCGCGGACGCGGCGGCTTCAATGACACGTCGAAGGCGCTCGCGGCGATCGCCAATGCGAACACGGCTGCGTGGATGCGCGAAATCGCGGATGCCTCGGAAGGCTGCGACGCGATCCTCGTGTGCGGGCTCGCATCGTTCGTCGGCTTGTCGGTCGCCGAGTATCGCGGCGTGCCGGCGATCGGCACCGGCATGATCCCGATCACACCCACTGCGGAATTCGCGTCGCCGTTCCTGCCGCCGGGGAAGGTGCCGCGCTGGCTGAACCGTGCGAGCCACCGGTTCGTGAACGCGCTGCTGTGGCAGGCGTTCAGGAAGGCGACGAATGCGGCACGCGCGAGCGTTTGCGGGTTGCCGCCGCGCAAGCGTGTGTGGACCGATCATCCGATGCTGTACGGCGTGTCGCCGGCGCTGCTGTCCGGCCCGGGCGACTGGCCGTCGAATGTGCAGGCATGCGGCCAGTGGCGGATCGATGCGCGGGCATGGGCGCCATCGTCCGAACTCTCTGCATTTCTCGAAGCGGGCGATCGCCCCGCGTACATCGGTTTTGGCAGTATGGCCGGCTTCGATCGCACCGCGATGGTCGGAGCGCTGACGCACGCGCTCGCCGGTCGCCGTGCATTGTTCTATCCGGGCTGGAGCGGTATCGACGCGTCGATGCTGCCGAAGAACGTTCACGTGATCGGCGATACGCCGCATGACTGGCTGTTCCCGCAGGTATCGATGGCAATCCATCACGGCGGATCGGGCACCACGCATTCGGCCGCGCGGGCCGGCATTCCGTCGGTCGTCGTGCCGTTCGCGGGCGATCAATTCTTCTGGGCGAACCGGCTGCAGCGACTCGGCGTCGCGGATGCGCCGGTGGCGGGGCGGCGCATGGACGCTGCCGCACTGGCGCAGGCCATCGCATTCGCCGAACGGGACGAAACGAAAGCGCGCGCGATCGAACTCGGCGCGCGCATCGCACAAGAGGAAGGCTTGAAACGGGCCGTCAGTGCGATCGAGAGATGGGGGCCGCCGGGCGCGCGGTAAGCCCGGGCATCCACCTCAGCTCAGAAATGCCCAGTGAACCGATAACGGCTGCCCGGGTGCCACAGATTGGCGACCGACGCGACCATCCCCTGCGACCACGTGCGCCGATGCAGCAGCAGGCACGGCTCGCGGTCGTCCATCGTCAGGTGACGGCGCGTTTCGGCGTCGGGCATCGCGGCCTCGATCCGGTACTCGACGCGCTGCAGCGGCGCGACGCGCGTCAGGTACTGGTTCGGCGTCGTGGTCGTGAAGTCCTGCAACGCGTACTCGGGCGCGCAGGCCGGATTGACCCAGCGTTCCTCGAGCTGCACCGGCGTGTCGTTCTCGAAGTGCAGCACGCGCGAATGGAAGATCGGGCTGCCCGTGTCGATCTGCAACTCGTCGGCGAGCTTCGCATCGGCGACGGCCGCGCCCACCTGCAGCACCTGCGCGCGATAGCCGTGGCCGCGCGCGGCGACTTCATCCGAGATGCTGCGGATCGCGACGAGCGTCGATTCGTACTTCGGCGACGCGACGTACGTGCCGGAGCCGCGCGTGCGCGTGAGCACCTGCTCGGCGGTCAGCTCGCGCAGCGCGCGGTTGACGGTCATCCGCGCGACGTTGAATTCGCGCGCGAGCTCGTTCTCCGACGGCACCTGGTCGCCTTCCGCCCATTCGCCGGCATGAATGCGCGCGAGGATGAAGTCCTTGATTTCCTGATAGATCGGTGTGGTCATGGGATCACGATTCCAGAGTCGGCAGCGGCCCGCCGCCGAATGCCGATCCGGCGCGCGCCCGGCGCCGAGTGTACCGGTTTCGCAGGCGCGCGGGCCCGGATTCCCCGAATGATCCCTGTTCGGCCGGCGCGCGTCCATGCGGGATTGCACAGAGCGGCCGGCTTTCGGCGGCTGGCGAGAGGTCAGAACCGATGCCGGATGCCGACCGTCCCGACCACCTGCGTGTTGTTCGACGAAGGCGCGAGCCCCGTGACGTTCGCGAACCCGAGCGTCGCGCCCGCCGGCACGCCGAACTGGTGCTGGTAGACGGTTTCCGCGTACACGTCGGTGCGCTTGCTCAGCGCGTAGTCGGCCATCAGCGTCACCTGGTGCCATTTCGGCCGATGGCTGCCGGTTGCGTCGTCGTAGCGGCCGTTGGTGAACGTATAGGCGCCCGCGAACGAAACGGCCGGCGTCAGCGCATAGCGCGCGTTGACCTCGAAGTTGTCGAAGCGCAGCGCGTTCAGCGCGCCGGGCAGCGACGACGCGGCCGTTTCGTCGAACATCGAATGCGTCCACAGCGCGCCGAACGTCAGCCGGTCGAACGCGTAGCTGCCGCCCGCGCCCATCACGCGCTGGCGCACGGCCGGGAAGTTCGGCCCGTCGTTGGTCGACAGCGCGCCGCCGGCCGTCAGCCCGCCGCGGTTGAGCTGCAGGTACGCGGCGCCGAGGCTGACCGGCCCGTTCGCATACGACACGCCCGCGCTGTATGCGCGGTTGTTCGCGAAGCCGCCGGCCGCGTTGCTGAACCCGTACAGGCCGCCGAACTGCCAGCCGGCGAGCGTCGGGCTCGTGTATTTCACCGCGTTGTCGATGTAGAACGAATCGTCGAGGTTGTCGTTGTCGAACGGATGCGACGCGAGGTTGTTGCCGTCGCCGTTGTTCGCCATCGCGAGCGGGCCGAGATAATCGACCACGGCATCGTACTGGCGGCCGAGCGTCAGCGCGCCGTACGGGTCGCTCTGCAGGCCGACGTACGCGCGGCGGCCGAACATCGTGTTCTTGTAGGACTGCGTGCCGTTGTTCAGGTTGAAGCCGTTTTCGAGGCGAAACAGCGCATGCAGGCCGCCGCCGAGATCCTCGTTGCCGCTCAGGCCGAAGACCGTATTCGACAGCAGCCCGCTGCCTTGCTGCCACGCGCTTTTACCCGACTGGTTGTTCGTATAGACGATACCCGCATCGAGCATCCCGTAGAGCGTGACGCTGCTTTGCGCCTGCGCGGCGGCGCTGAGGAATGCGAGGGAGAGGGTACCGGCGACTGCTTTTTTCATTGTGAGTGCTTCCTGGAAAGGCCCGTAGCGACGGGAACGACGGATCCGGCGCGCATGCCGGCGACGAGCGTGCGCGGCTCGTGATGAAGACGAACCGCACGCGTTCGCGTCGGCAACGCGCGTTCGAATCGATGAAAGGGGGAGCGGGCGCGTGACGCGTGTCACGCGCGGCCGCATCGGAGGCCGGCTAGTGCTGCAGCAGGCGGATCGTGCCGAATTCGGCGGCCGGCAACAGGCGGAGGATCGACAGGATGGCGGGCGACGCCTGCGACCGTGCGACTTCGAGCTCGATGCAGGCGCGCCCGGTGCGATTGTCGATCGCGGCCGTATAGAAGTTGAGCGCGGTGCCGACCGCCTGGTGCAGCAGGCGCCGCACGACGGCGAGGTTGTCCGATTCGACACGGATCGACAGCAGCACGAGCTCGTCGGCAGAGCACCGGCGCCGTGAACGAACGGGCGGCAGATCGCGTGAGGCAGCAGTTTCGGTTCTGGTCGGTTTCATGCTGGCATCCCCGGGTCGCATCGTGCTCCGCACCGCGGAGATCTCGTCTTGGACATGTCGCCCATTCTAGGAATCGCGGTGAAGATACGGTGTATAGACTCGTATTGGCCCTGAAAAGAACGCATAAAAACGCCATCGCCGCCGGCTTTCGTCTTTACAGCTTTTTTACTCCGCGTAAAGAAATTGAACACCGCTTTGATACGCGGATTTCTACACTGTCGCATCCCATTCGCCAACTGAGCATGGGGGCGTCACGCGGGCTTGCGCCGACACGGCAAGGCCCGATGCGCCGACGATCGCGCGGCGTTGCCGCGCATAGGAAAAAGGGGAAAGCCATGTTGTGGATCACCGGCGCGTTGTCGCTCGCGCTCTTCATCTATCTGTTTCATGCGTTGATCCAACCCGAGCGGTATTGATCGGCGCGATTCAACAGGAATTCGAAAATATCGGTGAATGTCATGAGCGATCTGCTTTTCATCTTGTTCACGCTCGCGTTCTTTGCCTTGACGGCCGGTTTCATCACCGGCCTTGACCGGATCTGAGCGAGCGTCGACATGTTCAACAATCTCATTCAATTCGCGATCGTTCTCGCGATCATGCTGGCGCTGGTGCCCGTCGTCGGGAAATGGCTCGCGCACGCCTTTACGAGCCCGCGCCACGCATGGGTCGAACGCCGGACCTATGCGCTGCTCGGCGTGAATCCCGACGAAGCGATGTCGTGGCAGCGCTACGGGATGGTGCTGCTGCTCAGCAATGCCGGGATGATGCTGCTCGGCTACCTGCTGCTGCGCATCCAGGACACGCTGCCGTTCGACGCGCTGCAGCGCGCGTCGCAAAGCCCCGACCTTGCGTTCAACACCGCCGCGTCGTTCATCACGAACACGAACTGGCAGGCGTATGCGGGCGAAAGCAGCCTGTCGAACTTCTCGCAGATGGCCGTCATCACGTTCCTGATGGTGGTCAGCGCGGCCACCGGCGTCGCGGCCGCGGGCGGCTTCATCCGCGGGTTGAGCCGCAAGAGTGCGGCGGACCTCGGCAACTACTGGGTCGATTTCACGCGCGTGACCTATCGCGTGCTGCTGCCGCTCAGCTTCGTGATGGCGCTCGTGTACGTGTGGCAGGGCATGCCGCAGACGCTCGCGTCCGACGCATGGGCGACCACGCTCGAAGGCGCGCGCCAGCAGATCGTGATGGGGCCCGTGGCCAGCCTCGAATCGATCAAGCATATCGGCACGAACGGCGGCGGCTTCTTCAGCATGAACGCCGCGCATCCGTTCGAGAACCCGACGCCGCTCACCAACACGCTGCACATGCTGTCGATGCTGCTGATTCCGTCCGCGCTGACCTATGCGCTCGGCACGATGATCGGCCGGCGCCGCCAGGGCTGGGTGATGCTTGCCGCGTTCGTCGTGATGTTCGTCGGCTTCCTGGCCGTGATCTACTCGGCCGAGCAGCACGGCAATCCGCTCGTGACCGGGCTCGGCGTCGACCCGCAGCCGAGCGCCACGCAGCCGGGCGGCAACATGGAAGGCAAGGAGATGCGCTTCGGCATCGCGCAGACGAGCCTGTTCGCCACCGTCACGACGGCCGCGACCACCGGGTCGGTCGATGCGATGCACGACTCGCTGACGCCGCTCGGCGGGCTCGTGCCGATCGCGCAGATGATGCTGAACAACGTGTTCGGCGGCGACGGCGTCGGGCTGATCAACCTGTTCACGTTCGCGATCCTCACGGTGTTCCTGGTCGGGATGATGATCGGGCGCACGCCGGAATTCCTCGGCAAGAAGATCGAGGCGCGCGAGATGAAGCTCGTGATGCTCGCGGTGCTCGCGCATCCATTCAGCATCCTCGGCTTCACCGCGGTGGCGGCGATGCTGCATTCGACGATGGACAGCCTCGCGAACCTCGGCCCGCACGGCTTCAGCGAAGTGCTGTACGCATACACGTCGGGCACGGCCAACAACGGCTCCGCGTTCGCGGGCCTGAACGCGAACACGCCGTTCTTCAACACGACGATCGGCTTCGCGATGCTGATCGGCCGCTACCTGACGCTGCTGCCGATGCTTGCGGTCGCGGGCAGTCTCGCCGCGAAGAAGCGCGTGCCGGAAAGCGCGGGAACGCTGTCGACGTCGACGGGCCTGTTCGCCGGCCTGCTGGTCTTCGTGATCCTGGTCGTCGGTGGCCTCACGTTCCTGCCGGCGCTCGCGCTCGGCCCGATCGTCGAGCACCTGATGATGTCGGGCGGCCAACTGTTCTGAGGAAAACATCATGATGCAAGGCAATCGCCAGGCAGCGGCCGCCGCCGCGCCGGCACCCGGTTCTTCGTTCGGCGCGGCGACGCGCGGCCTCGTGCGGCCCGTGATCGCGTCGTCGGTGCTGTTCATGCTCGTCACGGGCATCGCGTATCCGCTGCTCACCACCGGCGTCGCGAACGTGCTGTTCCCGTCGCAGGCGCGCGGCAGTCTCGTGCAGCAGCACGGCACGACGGTCGGCTCGGCGGTGATCGGGCAGCAGTTCACGCGTGCCGGCTACTTCCACGGGCGGCCGAGCGCGACGGTCGGCACCGATCCGGCCGATCCGTCGAAGACGATCGACCAGCCGTACAACGCGGCGGGCAGCGGCGCCAGCAACCAGGGCGCCACCAGCAAGAAGCTGCTCGCGGATATCGCGCAGCGGGTGCGCACCTACCGGCAGGAGAACGCGCTCGCCGCCGGCACGCCGGTGCCGGCCGATGCGGTGACCGCGTCGGCGTCCGGGCTCGATCCCGAGATCTCGGTCGCGAACGCGCGGCTGCAGGCGGCGCGGGTCGCGCAGGCGCGCGGCGTCGATGCCGCACAGGTCACGGCGCTGGTCGACCGGATCGCGTTGCCGCGCCAGCTCGGCGTGCTCGGCGAACCGCGCGTGCGCGTGCTCGACCTGAACCTCGCGCTGGACCGCGCATTCGGCCACGCGGCCGGCGCGAAGCAATAGCAGGAACCACGGAGTCACTCATGTCCCATATCGAAACCCCGATCAATCCAGCGGCGATGCCGGTCGGCGGCGTGCCGCCGATGCGCTGGACGGCCGTGCTGCGCGAGGCGTTCCGCAAGCTCGCGCCGCGCGTGCAGTTGAAGAACCCCGTGATGTTCGTCGTGTATCTCGGCAGCATCGTCACGACCGTGCTGTGGCTGCAGGCGTTGACCGGCACGGGCGACGCGCCGGCCGGCTTCATCTTCGCGGTCGCGTGCTGGCTGTGGTTCACCGTGCTGTTCGCGAACGCGGCCGAGGCGCTCGCCGAAGGGCGCGGCAAGGCGCAGGCCGATGCGCTGCGCGCGGCGCGCAAGCGCGTGTACGCGAAGGTGCTCGACGAGCCGAAGCAATTCGGCAGCACCAGCCATCGTGTGCCGAGCGACGAGCTCGCGGCCGGCAGCATCGTGCTCGTCGAGGCCGGCGACACGATTCCCGCCGACGGCGAAGTGATCGACGGCGTCGCGTCGGTCGACGAATCGGCGATCACCGGCGAATCCGCGCCGGTGATCCGCGAGTCGGGCGGCGATTTTTCGTCGGTGACGGGCGGCACGCGCGTGCTGTCCGACTGGATCATCGTGAAAATCACCGCGCAACCGGGCGAGGCATTTCTCGACCGGATGATCGCGATGGTCGAAGGCGCGAAGCGCGGCAAGACGCCGAACGAGGTCGCGCTGACGATCCTCCTTGTCGCGCTGACGATCATCTTCCTGCTCGTGTGCGTGACGTTGCTGCCGTTCTCGCAGTTCAGCGTGCTGCTGAACGCGTCGGGCACGGCGGTGAGCCTGACCGTGCTGATCGCGTTGCTCGTGTGCCTGATCCCGACGACGATCGGCGCGCTGCTGTCGGCGATCGGCATCGCGGGGATGAGCCGGATGATGCGGGCGAACGTGCTCGCGACGTCGGGCCGCGCGATCGAGGCGGCCGGTGACGTCGACGTGCTGCTGCTCGACAAGACCGGCACGATCACGCTGGGCAACCGCGAGGCCGTGCAGTTCCGGCCGGCGCCGGGCGTGGACGAGCGTGCGCTGGCCGAGGCCGCGCAACTGTCGTCGCTCGCCGACGAAACGCCGGAAGGGCGCTCGATCGTCGCGCTCGCGAAGCAGCGCTTCTCGCTGGACGTGGCCGCGACCGCCGGCAGCATCACCGTGCCATTCAGCGCACGCACGCGCATGAGCGGCCTCGACATCGGCGAGCGTCAGGTCCGCAAGGGCGCGGCGTCGGCGATCCGCGCGCACGTCGATGCGCTCGGCGGCGTATTTCCTCAAGCGGTGGAGACGGCCGTCAACGACATCGCGCGACGCGGCGGTACGCCGCTCGTCGTGGCCGACGGTGCCCGCGTGCTCGGTGCGATCGAGCTGAAGGACATCGTCAAGCACGGGATCGCCGCGCGTTTCGCCGAGCTGCGCAAGGTCGGCGTGAAGACGGTGATGATCACCGGCGACAACCGGCTCACTGCGGCCGCGATCGCGGCGGAAGCCGGCGTCGACGACTACCTCGCCGAAGCGACGCCCGAGGACAAGCTGCGGCTGATCCGCGAGCACCAGGCGAAGGGCCATCTCGTCGCGATGACGGGCGACGGCACCAACGACGCGCCCGCGCTCGCGCAGGCCGACGTGGCCGTCGCGATGCACAGCGGCACGCAGGCGGCGAAGGAGGCGGCCAACATGGTCGACCTCGACAGCAACCCGACGAAGCTGATGCAGGTGGTCGAGGTCGGCAAGCAGATGATCATGACGCGCGGCGCGCTGACCACGTTCAGCGTGGCCAACGATCTCGCGAAGTATTTCGCGATCATCCCCGCCGCGTTCGTCGCGACGTATCCGGCGCTCGGCGCGCTGAACGTGATGGGGCTGCACAGCCCGACGTCGGCGATCCTGTCGGCCGTGATCTTCAATGCGCTGATCATCGTTGCGTTGATCCCGCTCGCGCTGAAAGGCGTGAAGTATCGGGCGGAGCCGGCCGAGAAGCTGCTGGGGCGCAACCTGCTGATCTATGGCGTGGGCGGCATCATCGCGCCGTTCATCGGCATCAAGCTGATCGACATGTTGTTGACGCCGTTTATCTGACCGAACGCGCCGTCGCGGCACCGGAAGAAAAGGCGCGCGGCATCACGATCAACACGGCACACGTCGAGTACGAAACGGCTAACCGCCACTACGCACACGTCGACTGCCCGGGCCACGCTGACTATGTGAAGAACATGATC
>NZ_JAAGPC010000160.1:0-20235 GCF_017104595.1 Burkholderia sp. Tr-20390
GCCAGCAAATTCACCGTCAGTACGCTGGCAACGCTGCCCGCGTCCAGATGACGCTCCAGGTCAAGGAACGCAGCGAGCAGCGGAAGCGACCCGAACACAGACAAATTCACGAGGAACTGAAAACTCAACGTGCCGTCGAACGTGATCAGCACCTGGATCGTGCCGAGGATGCCGACACCGAACACCGAGCCGACCACATAGCCCACGCCGCCGGTGAGCAGCGTGCCGCCGATCACGGTCGCGGCGATCGCGTCGAGTTCCATGCCCTGTGCCTGCAACCCGTAACCCGACAGTACGTACAGCGTGAACACGACGCCGCCGAGCGCCGAACAGAACCCGCTCAGCGCGTACACGCCGACCTTCGTGCGCGCGACCGGCAGCCCCATCAGCAGCGCCGAACGCTCGTTGCCGCCGATCGCGTAGACGTTGCGGCCGAAGCGCGTGAAATGCGCGACGTAGATCGCGCCGCCCAGCGTCGCGAGCGCGATCAACGCGCCCGCGCTCAGCGTGCCGCCGCCCACCGGCACGCTGACGCCCGCGATCGCATGAAACACCGGCTCGTTGATCGTGATCGACTGCGTCGTGATCAGGAAGCACGCGCCGCGCGCGAGAAACATCCCGGCCAGCGTGACGATGAACGGCTGCAGCCGGAAATAATGGATCAGCGCCCCCATCGCCGCGCCGTACAGCGCGCCGAACGCGAGCACCAGCGGCACGATCACCCACACGGGCCAGTGCAGCCGCTCGGCGCCGACCGCGCAGAAGATCGTCGTCAGCGCGACGACCGAGCCGACCGACAGGTCGATCCCGCCCGACACGATCACGAACGTCATCCCGATCGCGACGATCAACAGGAACGCGTTGTCGACGAGCAGCCCGGTCAGCACCTGCATCGAGAAGAAGCCCGTGTAGGTCACGGACCCGAAGCCGAACAGCGCGGCGAACAGCACGATCGTCACGACGATCGGCAGCGTGCGCGGGTCGGCGAGCCGGCCAAGGAATCGGTTCATCGCGGCGTCGCTCCGGAAGTGGCGCGCGAACGCGCGGAAGACAGCAGCCGCGACGCATGCCGGACGACCCACGCACGGGCGGCCTCCGACTGGATCAGCGTCACGACGATCACGACGACCGCCTTGACGACGAGCGTCGCCTCCGGCGGCACGCCGATCGAATAGGTCGTGTAGGTGAGCGTCTGGATGATCAGCGCGCCGAGCACCGAGCCGGCAAGACTGAAACGGCCGCCGAGCAGCGACGTGCCGCCGAGCGTCACCGCGAGGATCGCATCGAGTTCGAGCAGCAGCCCCGCGTTGTTGCCGTCGGCGCTGCGCACGTTCGAGCTGGCCAGGATGCCCGCGAGCGCCGACATCACGCCTGAAAACAGATACACGCCGAACACGATCGCGCCCGAGCGCAGCCCGACGAGCCGTGTCGCGACCGGGTTCACGCCGATCGCACGGATGAACAGCCCGAGCGCCGTGCGGTTCACCAGCAGCGCGGTCGCGGCGATCGTCGCCAGCGCGATCCACACCGCGCACGGCACGGCCGCAAGGTAGCCGCCGCCGAGCGCGAGGTAGCCGGGCGCACCGATCGGGATGATCTGGCCGCCCGTCAGCAGTTGCGCG
This sequence comes from Burkholderia sp. Tr-20390, assembly GCF_017104595.1. Classification (NCBI taxonomy): domain Bacteria; kingdom Pseudomonadati; phylum Pseudomonadota; class Betaproteobacteria; order Burkholderiales; family Burkholderiaceae; genus Burkholderia; species Burkholderia sp. Tr-20390. The sequence continues at coordinate 1,623 of NZ_JAAGPC010000160.1, forward strand.
ACGCCGCGGCCGGCCACCATCAGGATCAGCGTCGCGATGATCGGCTGCATCCCGACGAACGCCACCAGCAGCCCGTTCCATGCGCCGGCCAGCAGCCCGACGCCGAGCGCGGCGGCCAGCGCCACGCCGATTCGCGACGGGTCCGCTTCGAGCACGATCGCCGCGGCCGCCCCGGCGATCGCGACGATCGCGCCGACCGAGATGTCGATCCCGCGGGTCGCGATCACGAGCGTCATCCCGAGCGACACGATCACGAGCGGCGCCGCGCGGTTCAGGATGTCGACCGGCGCGCCGAACAGGTGAGCGTCGAGCAGCGTGATCGACAGGAAGCCCGGGCGATACGCGACGTCGAGCGCGAACAGCAGCGCGAGCGTCAGCACCGGCCAAACGAGCGAATGACGGAACAACGTGCGCAGCCGCGTCATGACTGGCCTCCCGCGATCAGCCGGTACACCTGCTCCTCGGATGCGTCGGCGCCGGTGAGTTCGGCGACCTTGCGCCGGTCGCGCAGCACCGCGATCCGGTGGCTCACGCGCACGACTTCGCTGATCTCCGACGAAATGAACAGGATCGCGAGCCCTTGTGCGCACAGCGCGAGCACGCGCTCCATGATGTCGAATTTCGCGGCGACGTCGATGCCGCGCGTCGGCTCGTCGAGGATCAGCAGCTTTGGCTCCGTCGCGAGCCAGCGCGCGAGCAGCACCTTCTGCTGGTTGCCGCCCGACAGCAGCCCGATCGGCTGCTCCGCGTCGCGCGCCTTGATGCCGAGCCGCGCGATGTACGTATCGGCGAGCTCGCGCTGCCGCGCGCGCCCGATCAGCCGCCACCAGCCGCGCCGCGCCTGCAGCGCGAGAATGATGTTCTCGCGGATCGACAGCGCGGCGACGATGCCCTCCTTCTTGCGATCCTCCGGGCAATACGCGATGCCGTTGCGGACCGCGTCGTGCGGCGACGCGAGCCGCGCGCGCGCGCCGTCGATCTCGATCGCGCCGGTGTCGGCGCGCTCCGCGGCGAACGCCAGCTGCGCGGTTTCGGTGCGCCCCGAGCCGAGCAGCCCGGCCAGCCCGACGATCTCGCCGGGCCGCACGTCGAGGTCGAGCGGGCTCATCATCCCGCGCCGGCCGACCTGCTGCATCGACAGGAACGGGTCGGCCTCGCCGGCGGTGCGTTCGACCGCCGCCGCACCCGCCTGCAGCGTGTCGGACATCCGTTCGCGGCCGGTCATCTTCGCGACCAGCACGTCGACCGGCAGGTCGCGCGCCAGATACTCGCCTTCGCGCTCGCCGTTGCGCATCACGGTGATCCGGTCGGACACCGCGTAGGTCTGCTCGAGAAAGTGCGTGACGAACAGGATCGCGATGCCCGATGCCTTCAGCCGGCGCAGCACGTCGAACAGCCGCGCGACCTCGCCGTCGTCGAGGCTCGATGTCGGCTCGTCGAGAATCAGCACGCGCGCGTCGACCGACACCGCCCGTGCGATCGCGACCATCTGCTGCACGGCGATCGGATACGCGTCGAGCGAGCGCGTGACGTCGAGCGCCAGGTCGAGTTCGGCCAGCGCCGCGCGCGAGCGTGCATGAATCGTGTTCCAGTCGATCGCGCCGCGCCGCATCGGCTGCCGGCCCGCGAAGATGTTCTCCGCGACCGACAGGTTCGCGCACAGGTTCACTTCCTGGTAGAGCGTCTGGATGCCGGCCGCCTCGGCTTCGCGCGGCGCGGCGAAATTCACCGGCGCGCCGCCGACGCGAATCTCGCCCGCGTCGTGCGCATGCACGCCGGTGAGCACGTTGATCAGCGTCGACTTGCCCGCGCCGTTCTGGCCCATCAGCGCGTGGATTTCACCGGGAAACAACCGGAAGTTCACGCGCTGCAGCGCGTTCACGCCCGGAAACGACTTGTCGATGCCGATCATCTCGACCACCGGCGGACTCTCCATGCATCCTCCCTCGAAACGGTTGGCGCCCGGGCGGCCGCCACGCCGCCGCCCGCGCCGGATCGTCGGTACGTGGCTCAGTACTTGCGGGTCGGCAGCACCTGGGCCGCGACGTTCATCGGGAACACGGTCTCGTTCGTCACGATGCGCTTGGGCAGTTGCTTGCCGGCGACGACGTCCTTCACCGCGCTCATCAACTGCGGGCCGAGCAGCGGGCTGCATTCGACGTCGACGTTGATCTTGCCGGCCACCATCGCCTGGAAGCCGCCCTTGGTCGCGTCGAACGACACGACGCTCACGTCCTTGCCGGGCTTGATCCCCGCCTCTTCCATCGCCTGGATCGCGCCGAGCGCCATGTCGTCGTTGTGCGCGTAGACGACGTTGATCTGCTTGCCGTAGGTCTTCGCGAACGCCTCCATCACCTGCTTGCCGCCGGCGAGCGTGAAGTCACCGCTCTGCGATGCGATCACCTTGAACTTAGGATTGCTCTTGATCACTTCGAGCAGGCCGGCCCGCCGGTCGTTGGCCGGTGCCGAGCCGACCGTGCCCTGCAACTCGACGATGTTGATCGGACCCGGGTCGTTCTTGTAGCGCTCTTCCATCCAGTGGCCGGCGCGCCGCCCTTCCTCGAGGAAGTCCGAGCCGATCATCGTCACGTACAGCGACGGGTCCTTCACGTCGACCCCGCGATCGGTCAGGATCACCGGGATGTGCGCGGCCTTCGCTTCGGTCAGCACGGGCTCCCAGCCCGATTCGACGACCGGCGAGAACGCGATCACGTCGACCTTCTGCGCGATGAACGAGCGGATCGCGCGAATCTGGTTCTCCTGCTTCTGCTGCGCGTCGGAGAATTTCAGGTTGATGCCGGCGTCCTTCGCCGCGCCCTTCACCGACACGGTGTTCGCGGTGCGCCACGCGCTTTCCGCGCCGACCTGCGAGAAACCGAGCGTGATCGGCTTCTGCTGCGCGTGCGCGCCGCCGGCCAGCACCGTCGCCGCGGCAACGATCGCGCCGGCCGCCAGCTTCCTGATGAATGTCATGGTTCGTCTCCGATGATGTCGTTGTCTGCCGTTGCGCTGTTCTGTTTCTGCGTGGCGCAGGCACGGGTCGGGGCTGTGCGCCGGCCGGGGGCGTCGCGCCGGCCCGGTCTGCATGCCCCGCATCAGTCTAGAAACAAGTCCGATAACCTTCTAATGAAATATTGGATTGGGTCGATATCGGATTCGGCATACGTATAAACACCTAAACGAATGACCCGGCCCGTTCCAGGCGGCCTTTGCACGAGCCAGCGCACCACCGGCGCGTTGCCTAGCGGCATCGTAAAACGCTCGTTCCAGCCGACCTCGACGATCTGCGCGGTGGCGTCGATGTTCGTTGAACGCGACACGGCGTCGACGCAATCCGCTCGATGCCGACATCGGGCCGCAGTCAGCTTGCCCGGGCGAAGCCGTTGCGTTGTTTCGTCGATGCAGCGGTAACAAACACCCGGACGCCCGTCCGGCGCGCGCTTGCGCCGGGCCTCCTCGCGCATGCCGGGAATGGCGCACGGTTCTTGCTGCGCAGCGCCGGAACGTACGCATAAACAGGAGAAAACCGTGCGCGCAGGATGTCCGCCCGGAACGCAGCCCGACGATACGCGGATCGGCACTGACGTCGATCGACGCGCCGCAGCATGAAGCAGCGCGCCACGTCACAGCCGAAGGTGCGCATGCCCGCCGGGCCGCTGCGCCATGTCGACGACCGCCGCCCCGGCTATACGCGCCGGCCGCTCCGCAACGGCTTCGCGTATTACGGGCCGGACGGTGTGCGTGTGCGCGATGCCGACGAAATTGCCCGTATCAACGCGCTCGCGATTCCACCCGCGTACACCGACGTGTGGATCTGCATGGACCCGCGCGGTCATCTTCAGGCAACCGGCCGCGATGCACGCGGGCGCAAGCAGTATCGCTATCACCCGCTGTGGCGCGCGACGCGAGACGCGAACAAGTACGCGCGGATGACCGCGTTCGCGCGTGCGCTGCCGCGCATCCGCACGCGCGTCACGCGCGATCTGGCGTTGCCGGGCATGCCGCGCGACAAGGTCGTGGCGACGATCGTCCGCTTGCTCGACACGACGCTCGCGCGAATCGGCAACGCCGAATACGCGCGCGAAAACGGCTCGTACGGTCTGACGACGCTGCGCAAGCGTCATTTGAAAATTCAGCCCGGCCAGGTGCGGCTGCGCTTCGCCGGCAAGAGCGGGATCGAACACGACGTGACGGTCGACGACGCGCGGGTCGCGCGCATCGTACGGCGCTGCGCGGAGCTGCCCGGGCACGAGTTGTTCCAGTATGTGGACGACGACGGCGCCCGCCATCCGGTCGGGTCGTCCGACGTGAACGACTACCTGCGCGAGGCCGGCGGCGCGGATTTCACCGCGAAGGACTACCGGACCTGGGCCGGCAGCGTGCACGCGCTCGGGTTGTTGCGGCGCACCGAGCATCGCGGCGTCACGCACGCGCGCAAGCAGATCGTCGAGACCGTGCGCGCGGTGGCCGAGCTACTGCGCAACACACCGGCCGTGTGCCGGCGCTGCTACATCCATCCGGCCGTGCTCGACGCGTTCGAGGCGGGCACGCTCGCCGCGCTCGCGGTCCGGCGTACGCCGCGCGGCTTGCGCGTGGACGAAGCGGCGTTCATGGCGTTGCTCCGCAGCGCACGCCGGCGCATGGGGACATGACTGCGCATATCGCCCGGACACCCGCTTCGACGCAGCCGGCCCCACACGAACCCGATGTCGTTTACCACCGGGTTCCGGGCGCATGACCGATAGCCGCCCGCGCCCGTTTCCCTAAACTGGTTCGCACAACACACCTGCCCGGTGTCGTCCGCTACGCGCGTCACGCCACCGGCATCGACGCATCCCCGAGACATCCGCCTTCGCTGTCCGTCGGCCCGCACGCCCCCGCTGCATTCCCGCCGGCCGCGCCGCCAAGGCATTCCAGGAGAGATCATTGAGCCCGTCGCAAGCGCGCCCCGCGAAAACCCGATCTTCGCGCCAGTCCGTCAAGCTGGATGACATCACGATCGTCGACCCTGCCGTCCTCAAGCGCGCGGTCGGCGCCATGGCGTTCGGCAACGCGATGGAATGGTTCGACTTCGGCGTCTACAGCTACATCGCCGTCACGCTCGGCAAGGTGTTCTTCCCGTCCAGCAGCCCGTCCGCGCAGCTGCTCGCGACCTTCGGCACGTTCGCCGCAGCATTCCTCGTGCGCCCGCTCGGCGGCATGGTGTTCGGCCCGCTCGGCGATCGCATCGGCCGCCAGCGCGTGCTCGCCGCCACGATGATCATGATGGCCGTCGGCACCTTCGCGATCGGCCTGATCCCCAGCTACGCGTCGATCGGCATCATGGCGCCCGTGCTGCTGCTCGTCGCCCGCCTCGTGCAGGGCTTCTCGACCGGCGGCGAGTACGGCGGCGCCGCCACCTTCATCGCCGAATTCTCCACCGACAGGCGCCGTGGCTTCATGGGCAGCTTCCTCGAGTTCGGCACGCTGATCGGCTATACGCTCGGCGCGGCGACGGTCGCGCTGCTCACCGCGTCGCTGTCGCAGGAAGCGCTGCTGTCGTGGGGCTGGCGCGTACCGTTCTTCATCGCGGGCCCGCTCGGCCTCGTGGGGCTCTATGTCCGGCTGAAACTCGAGGAGACGCCCGCGTTCAAGAAGGAGGCCGAAGCACGCGAAGCGGACGAACGCACGCGGCCGAAGCAGCGCTTCGCGACGCTGCTCGTCGAACAGTGGAGGCCGCTACTGCAATGCGTCGGCCTCGTGCTGATCTTCAACGTGACCGACTACATGGCGCTGTCGTACCTGCCGAGCTACCTGTCGGCGACGCTGCACTTCCGCGAATCGCACGGCCTGTTCCTGGTGCTGCTCGTGATGGTGCTGATGATGCCGATGACGCTCTACGCCGGGCACCTGTCGGACAAGGTCGGCCGCAAGCCGGTGATGATGGCCGGCTGCGTGGGCCTGCTCGTGCTGGCCGTGCCGGCGTTGATGCTGATCCGCACCGGCGGCATGCTGCCGGTGTTCGGCGGGATGCTGATCTACGGCGTGCTGCTGTCGTGCTTTACCGGCGTGATGCCGTCGGCGCTGCCCGCGCTGTTCCCCACGCGCATCCGCTACGGCGCGCTCGCGATCGGCTTCAACGTGTCGGTGTCGCTGTTCGGCGGCACGACGCCGCTCGTCACCGCGTGGCTCGTCGATCGCACCGGCGACCTGATGATGCCCGCGTACTACCTGATGGGCGCATCGTTCATCGGCATCGTGTCGGTGCTCGCGCTGCGCGAAACGGCACGCCAGCCGCTGCCCGGCTCCGCGCCGTGCGTCGCGAGCCGCGCGGAGGCGCTGAGCCTCGTTCGCGGCCGCGCCGACGAAGCGCGCGGGCAGGACAGGAAGCTCACGCCGGTCAGCGAACGCGCCTGATGCGGGCGCGGGTAGCGCTGGCGCTCATGACGTGACCTGATGCCGCGCGACATGCGCCGCGTCGCGCGCTGCGGCATCAGCCTGCCGACAGCTGCTGCGCGTCAAACCAGTCGAGCAGCATGCGCGTGACGAACGCGGGATTTTCCAGATTCGAGATATGGCCGGCGTCCGGCACCAGCGCATGGGTACAGCCGATCACGCTCGCCATCTTCACCGTTTCCGACGGCGGCCGCGCCATGTCGCCCGCGCCGCACATCAGCAGCGTGCGTTCGGCGTCCAGTTCGGCGAGTGCCGGCAGCGTGTCGGGCCGGCCGAAGATCAGCCGGCCGAGCGGGACGATCGATTGCCGCAACCGGTCGGCCGGCAGGTTCGCGAGCGCGTCGCGAAACGCGGACGGCACCGGGCCCGCCAGATTGACATCCGGCCGGAAGAACAGCGGCACGATCGCATCGAGCAGCGGCGGCGCGATACGGCCCGCGGCGGCGATGGCGTCAAGCATTCCGAAGTAGCGCGGCCGCGTCGCCTCGGGCTCGGCCTCGAGCGACGCATCCATCAGCACGAGCGAGCGCACGCGCTGCGGTTCGCGCAACGCGAGCCGCGCGCCCCACATGCCGCCGACACTGAGCCCGACGAGCGCGCACTGTTCGATCGCCAGCGCGTCGAGCAGCGCACTCGCCTGCGCCGCGAGATCGTCGAGCGTCTGCGTGCCTTCCGGCAGTGCACCCGATGCGCCGTGCCCCCACAGATCCGGCACGATGACACGATACTGACGCGACAGCGCGTCGATCTGCGGCGCCCACATCGCTGAATCCCACAGATAGCTGTGCCCGAGCAGCACCGGGAACCCGGTGCCGTGATCCTGGTAATGCAGGGTGCTGCCATGAATGTTCACTGCGGGCATGTCGTCTCCGGTGTGGGCGCGATCGGCAGCGGCCCGGAACCGGGCGCCGCGCTCGGCGGCGTGCTGCAACGAAGGCGAAGCGGCGCATCATCGCACAGGTTGCAGGCGCGGCGCATGACGGTTCGCACCTGAGTGCGCGTCGAACCTGCCGCATGCCCCTTCGACACGCACGCGCGACGGCATGACGGCGTGACGCGACCGTCCTATCCGACGCGATACATCGGCACCACGTTGCTGCCGGCCGTTTCCTGGTCCGACGCGAGCGGATGACTCGCCTGCTCGAGCAGCCAGTTGGTCAGCACCGCGATATCGAACTCGTTGCATGCATCCGGGTTCTGCACCAGCACGTAGCTGCCCGATGCGACCGTGCAGTGCGGGAACAGCTCGACGAGCCGGCCCTGCTTCAGCAGCCCGTCGACCAGCGGCCGCCGCCCGATCGCGATGCCGTGCCCGTCGACCGCGGCCTGCACCAGCTGGTCGTACTGGCTGAAATGCAGCGCGCCGGCGGGCCGCAGGCGCGGCACGCCCAGCTCCTTCAGCAGATGGCTCCATCCGTGCCACGGCCATTCGCCACGCGGATCGTCGAGATGCAGCAGCACGTGCTTGTCGAGATCCTCCGGCTTCATCGACGCGACGTCGCCCGGCGCCGGCATCAGGCTCGGGCTGCAGACCGCCACGACATGCTCGCGAAACAGCACGTCCGTCTCGTCCGTCGACGTATACGGCCCGGCATATCGCACGGCCAGGTGCAAACGTTTGCGTTTAAGATCTTCAATTTCGCTCGTGGCGGATACGCGTACGTCGATGTCGGGGTAGCTGGCGCGGAATGAACCGAGGCGCGGAATCAGCCACAGCGCCGCGAACGAAACGGTGGTCGACAACGAGATCGCGCGCTGGCCCACGCTCGACGACAGCTTGCCGATCACCGATTCCAGATCGGACAACGCGAACGAGATCGCGTCGTACAGCTCGCGCCCCTTGTCGGTCAGCGTCAGGGAACGTATGTGCCGGTGAAAGAGCTCGATCCGGAGCTGCTCCTCGAGCGCCTTGACCTGCCGACTCACGGCGGATTGCGTGACGTTCAGTTCCTGCCCGGCACGCGTAAAGCTCAAATGACGCGCCGCGCATTCGAAGCCTCTCAGGAAATCCAGCGAAGGCATACTTCTCAATCGCTTTGCCAATCTCACATTAGCCATACCGCCGCCTCAAAGTTGCACCCACCGACAGGCAAGTCGCCGTTCGTCTCCCTGACTCGTTTCTCCTTTTTGGATTCGGAAACGATTTTATATTGAAGCATGGATGCGGATCATTCTTATTTTCAATCGTGACACTCGTATTTATCTATCGATTTTCATCGGCCAGATATTCTTACATTACCATTATCAAGTAGTGATTTTGTAAATCAATAAGCGACCAGAATGGCGCGAATGATGACAGACAAAGTCGCGTAAAAACAGCCCATTACAGGCACAAATCGACGCCATGACAACGATGCGGACGTTGTAGCAGAGGCACGTCCGTATACCTACAATTCAATTTCAGTCACCAAACGATTTTATTCATTTACCGTATTGCGAAAAGAAAACGCACTCCAACATACACGCCGAATACCATTTAAATCCATGATTTCATGTTTATAAAAACATACTAAACGCATGAAATTGAATTGCGCCGTGCAATTCCCGTAAATTGATGAACCAATTATGTCCGGTAATGAATATTCCGCGGACCGGAAACGGCAACCCGCGTGCATGACACCACCCTGTCGTCCGGAATCGGTTCCGCCCTTTACCGGACGGGATGCGCGCCGCTATACCGCGTCCACCACGCCGTCCGTCACACGGGGCGTTCGTGCAGTCACTTCGCGGCGATAGCGGTTCAGCTCCTGCGCGGTCGCGAACGGCCGCTCGAACAGGATCGACAGGTTGTGCAAGATCCGCTCGACCACCTTCTTTTCCCATTCGCCATCGAAGCGGATCTGCTCGTCAAGCCAGCGCTCGAGCCATTCCGGATCGGGCAGGCGCGACTGCACGGTGTCGCGCGGGAACAGCGCCTGGTTCACGTGCAGGTTGGTCGGGTGCAGCGGCTTTTCGGTGCGGCGCGCCGACGCCATCAGCACGCCGATCTTCGCGAATGCCGCACGCGCGACGTCCCCACAGTCGTTCAGCGCCTTCTTCATATAGCGCAGGTACGCGCCGCCGTGGCGCGCTTCATCGCGCGAGATCGTCTCGTAGATCTGCTTGATGACCGGCTCGGTGTGCCAGTCGGCCGCGCAGCGGTACCAGTGGTTCAGGCGGATCTCGCCGCAGAAGTGCAGCATCAGCGTCTCGAGCGGCGGCGCCGGGTCGAATTCGAAGCGCACCGCGTGCAGTTCCGCTTCGGTGGGCACCCGTTCCGGCCGGAAGCGGCGCAGGTATTCCATCAGCACGAGCGAATGCTTCTGCTCTTCGAAGAACCACACGCTCATGAACGCGGAAAAGTCGCTGTCGTGCCGGTTGTCGCGCAGGAACATTTCCGTCGCGGGCAGCGCCGACCATTCGGTGATCGCGTTCATCCTGATCGTCTCGGCCTGCTCGTCGGTGAGCAGCGAAGCGTCGAAGCGGTCCCACGGAATGTCCTTCTCCATATCCCAGCGCACCGCTTCCAGCGACCTGAAAAGTTCCGGATAGAGCATCGTCGTCACCGTCGTTGAAAGGCATTCGGGCCCGGCACCGGCCCGGTCATGCCGATTGCGTGGACGCCGGCGCCGCCGCTTCGGCGTCGGGTGCGCGGTCGTCCGCGTCGTCGTCCACCGTGCGCGGCGACAGCCTGCCGCGCAGCAGCGCGTAATAGAACTGCCGGTAGGTGCGGTGGTAATAGCGGATGCGCGGCCCGATCGCGCCATGCAGATCGTGCAGCCGCTCGATCGGCAGGTTCGGCATCATGTGATGCTCGACGTGATAGTTGTTGCCGTTCGTGAACCACGTCATGAATGCATTGCTCTCGATCGTCCGCGTGTTGCGGAACGGATCGGTGCTCGTCAGGTCGCAGCGGTAATGCTCGGGCATCTCGACCAGCGCATGCACGGGCGCGGCCACGAACACGAGCGGCACGACCCACACCCACACGACGAACCACGTGTGCAGCGCGATCGACACGCCGGCCAGCAGCGCGATCGCCGCGACCATCAGCAGGTGATCGCGGCGGATCGCGCGCGACACGAGCGGGTTGTCGCCGAAGCGTGCGCCCGGCACGACGAGCTTCGCGACGTTCTTCGCGAACTGGATATAGTGCGCGGCCATCGACAGCCGCCACGCCCACAGGCCGAGATTCACGACGGGGCGCGCGCCGTACTGGTCGCCGTAGTCGAAGAACTCCTTGTTCTCGGGCGTGCCGAGCAGCCGGTGATGGCGCAGGTGGCTGTCCTGGTACGCATGAAACGACACGAGCATCGGCATGCCGAGCAGCACGCCGAACACCATGTTGAGCCGCTTGCTCCTGAATCCCTGGTAATGCAGCGCCTGGTGCTGCAGCTCGACCCCGTGCGCGTACATCGCGCCGATCAGCAGGATGCCGACGATCTTCAGGACCACGACCGTCGACAGCGCGAACAGCATGCCATGCGCGATGAGTGCGACGTAGACCGCGAGCTTCAGCGAGAAGACGACGCCGCTCGGGCGGCTCTTCATGTCTGCAACCGGTTTCTGACGGGCGAGAAGCGATGAGGTGACGGACAAAATGCTCTCCTTGGCCGGACCCTGCCCGGCACGATGACGCGGCGACACTGGCGCGCTGCCGGGTTGCAATTCTTCTGTGAGTCGATGCTTCGGACAAACGAATTTTCCGAACGCATTGCATGACGCCCGCGCATGAGCGCACCACATCGTGAACTAGACGACCGGTCGAATGCGTACCGACCATTCACCTCGCACGGGCTCGCGCGTATACCACGGGCTCGCGCGTATACACATGGCAGCGCCGAGTGGATGCGTGCTGCTCATGCATAGCCTGCAAATATTCCGTTTGTCGCGTCATGTCGATCCGGCAAGAATCCCCCTCACTCGACGAACGGCGCCGCCGGCACCGTGGCGCGAGCGGCCGTGTTCCTCAAGGGGAGAATCCTCGTGACGAAGTGCGCATCCACCATTCATCGCCTCATCGAATCGCTCGAGGACGTCGCGGGCGCCATGCATCGCATGACGTTCGTCGACGACGTCGGCAACGAGGCGAGCATCACGTACCGGCGCTTCGCGGAAGAAGTGTTTCGCCAGGCCGGCGCGCTGCGCGAACTCGACGTGCGCGAGAACGACATGGTGATGCTGGCCTTGCCCGCGTCGGTCGAGCACGCGGTCGCGATGATGGCCTGCGTGATGACGGGCGCACTGCCCTGCACCGTGCCCGTTCCCGCGCGCCGCGCCACCACCGGGCGGCAGGTGATCGACGTGGCATGCGAGCTGTATCGGCCGCGCCTCGTCATCGCCGCGGATGCGCAGTCGGCCGCATGGCGCGACGATGCATTTCCCGCTTCGTCCACGCGCGTCGTCGATCTCGACACGCTGTCGATCGTCGCCGATGCCGGCGCCCGCGCGCTGATCAGCGCGAAGCACGGCCGCGATCCGCATCATGTCCAGCTCACGTCCGGCTCGACGTCGCACCCGAAGGCCGCGGTGCTCAGCCACGAGAACGTGATCGCGAACGTGCTCGGCATCGGCGGGTCGGTGCGTTTCGACATTGCGGCCGGCGACGGCACCGCGTCGTGGCTGCCGCTCTATCACGACATGGGGCTGCTCACGCTGCTGTCGAACCTGCATTACCGTGCGCCGCTGCTGATGATGCAGCCGAACAGCTTCATTCGTAATCCGCTCGGCTGGTTGAAGCGCATCGCGTCGGCGCGCGCGACGACGACGTCGGTGCCGACCTTCGCGCTGCGCTACTGCGTACGCCGTTTCAATGCCGCCGCGATGGAAGGCGTGGATCTTTCCGCGTGCCGCAACATCTTCATCGGCGGCGAACGCGTGGACGACGCGACGCTGCGCGACTTCGCCGCGACGTTCGCGCCGTACGGTCTCGCGGCATCGGCGCTGCAGCCGTGCTACGGGATGGCCGAATCGACGCTCGCGGTATCGATGCATCGTGCGTGGCACGACGGCACCGTTGACGGCGCGCCGTACGTGATCGCCGACACGCTAGACCGTCGCGCGCTGATCGAGCGCCGCGACGCGCAACCGGCCGCCGCGAACGACGGCGCCGACACCGACACCGAAACCGTGCTCGCGATGGGCACGCCGATCGAGGGCATGGCGTTCCGGATCCTCAACGACGGCGACCACGCGCTGGCGAATCGCGCGGTCGGCGAAGTCGCGATCCGCGGCACGTCGGTGATGCTCGGCTACCTGAACCCCGACGACGGCTCGATCGCCGCGCCGCTGACGGCCGACGGCTGGTTCCGCACCGGCGACATCGGCTATATCGCCGACGGCCAGCTGCATATCCTCGGGCGCAAGAAGGAAGTCATCATCATTCGCGGCAGCAACTACTTCCCGCATGAAATCGAGGAAGCGCTGGCCTCCCATCGCACGCTGCGCAAGAGCACCTGCATCGCGTTCGGGCTGCCCGATCCCGAGACGGGCACCGAGCGGCTGGTCGTCGCGATCGAGGCGCGGCCCGTCGATGCGACGCCGCAGACGCGCGCCGAGTGCCAGCAACTGCTCGCGTCACGGATCGGCTTCGCCGCGCAGGATCTGTGCTTCGTCGAACCCGGCTCGCTGCCGCGCACGACCAGCGGCAAGCTGCAGCGCCTGAAGTGCCGCGACCTCTATGCGAGCGGCGCGCTGTCCGTGATCCACGCGACGGCCGCCGCCGAAGCCGGCCAGGGAGCGTACGCATGACGACCGCCACGCTCACGCCGGTGCTCGAACTGCGCGACGTCTCGCGCGTGTACGAGGGCGCGGGCCGCGTCGTCGCGGTGCGCGGCGCGACGATCTCGATCGGCCGGCGCGACGTCGTCGCGCTCGTCGGCCCGTCGGGCAGCGGCAAGAGCACGCTGCTCAACCTGGCCGGCTTTCTCGACGTGCCGAGCACCGGCGAGCGCTGGCTCGAAGGCCGCCGGATCGACGATGCGCCGGACACGCTCGAACGGATTCGCCGCGAGCGCATCGGCTTCGTGTTCCAGCAGTTCAACCTGATTCCGGTGATGTCCGCGCTCGAGAACGTCGAGCTCGGCTGCTTCGCATGGGGCACGCCGCGCACGCGGCGCGAGCGCGCCCGCGCGATGCTCGACGCGGTGGGGCTCGCCGCGCGCGAACGCCATCGCCCCGGCGAGTTGTCCGGCGGCGAGCAGCAGCGGGTCGCGCTGGCCCGCGCGCTCGCCAAGGAGCCGGCGATCGTGATCGCGGACGAGCCGACCGCCAGCCTCGACAGCACCAACGCACGGGCGGTGGCCGAGCTGATCCTCGACACCAACCGCACGCTGGGCACCGCCTTTCTGATTGCGTCGCACGACGATCGTCTGTGCGCGCACCTGCCGCGCCGCATCGAGATGCGCGACGGCGTACCGGGAGTGAATCGTGAACTGGTCGACGTTTGCGTGGCGTAACCTCTGGCGCAACAAGCGCCGCACCGTGCTGACGATGGCGATGATCGGCGTCGCCGCGTTCGCGTCGAGCCTCGCGCTCGGCTACGTGATCGCGACTTTCGACGCGGTGCGTGAAGGGTCGATCGACAGCGGCGTCGGCCACGTGCAGGTGCTGCACCACGGCTATCTCGACCTGATCGGCGAGCGGCCGCTGCAGTACGGGCTCACCGCCGACGAGCAGGCCACCGCCACGCATGCGATCGCGGCACTGCCCGGCGTCGCGACCACCGCGCGCGGCATCGACTTCGACGGGCTGATCTCGAACGGCGATCTCAGTTACGGCTTCGTCGGCGAAGGCATCGAGCCGAACCGCGAGCCGCCCGGCTTCTTCGACTATCACACGGTGATGTCGGGCCGCTACCTGTCGCCGACGAATGCCGGCACCGAAGTGGTCGTCGGCGCGGAACTCGCGCGCAAGCTCGGCGTGCACGTCGGCTCGGTCGTGCAGTTGATGGCGTCGACCGCGCACGGCGGCATCAACGCGACCGACGCGCAGATCGTCGGCGTGATGAGCACCGGCAACAAGGACGTCGACGAGCGGATCGTCAACGTGACGTTCACGGCCGCCCAGGCGCTGCTGCGCACCGACCGCGCGTCGCGCCTCGCGGTGTTCCTGTCGGACACCGCGCACACACCGGCCGCCGCCGCGACGCTGCGCGCCGCGCTGCCGACGCTCGACGTGAAGACCTGGGACCAGCTCGTGTCGCTCTATCACCAGGTCGTCGCGCTGTACAAGAACCAGTTCTCGGTGTTCGGCGCGATTCTCTGCCTGACCATCCTGCTGTCGATGAGCAACTGGATCCTGATGAGCATCGTCGAGCGCCGCCGCGAGATCTCGACGCTGCGTGCGCTCGGCGTGCCGGCCGCGACGGTGCGCGGCGTGCTGATCCAGGAGACCGCCTTCCTCGGCCTGCTCGGCGCCGCCGCCGGCATCGCGGTGGCGCTGCTGACGATGGTCGCGCTCAATCACGCGCAGATCCACCTGCCGCCGCCGCCGGGCCGCGTGAAGTCGATCCTGCTCGAATTCACGGTCTCGCCGGCCGCCGTGGCCGCCGTCGAAGGCGCGTTCGTCGTGCTCGGGGTGGCCGCCGCGCTGCTCGCGACGCTCGGCCTCGCCAAACGCAACATCCTCGAAGGACTCGCCCCATGATTCGCATTCGCCACCTGGCCGCCGCGCTCGTCGCGTGCGCGCCGCTCGTGCATGCCGCCGACGCCCCGACGGCGCAGACCATGCTTGCCCGTGCCGACGCATACCGCAGCACGGCCGCCGATACGCAGACGAACATCCAGATCACGAACGAAGTCGGCGGGCAGTCCGGCGACGCGACGCGCTACCTCGTCTATACGCGCGGCAACGGCGACACGCTCGCGCTGACGCGCAGCGGCGAGAACGACGGCCAGAAATACCTCGCGACGACGCGCGGCCACTGGTTCTACGTGCCGAACACGCGCAGCGCGGTGCGCATCAACGGGATGCAGCGGCTGCAGGGCGAGGTCGTGATCAGCGACATCACGCGCACGCACTGGGCGGACAGCTATCGCGCATCGGCCGCGCCGGGCGCGACGACGATCGCCGGCAAGCCGGCCACCGAGCTCGACCTGACCGCGACCGATCCCGACAACGTCTACCCGACGATCAAGCTGTGGGTCACGCCCGACACCGACGTGCCGGTGCGCGCGCAGTTCTTCCTCGCGAGCGGCCTGCTGTTCCGCAGCGCCGATTTCTCCGCGCCGGTCGATGCGAACGGGCGCAAGGTGATCCGCAAGATCACGTATCGCAACGAGATCGAAAAGCAGCGCGCGAGCGTCGTCGACATCCTCGACGGCCAGCCGCGCAAGATTCCGTCGGGCTGGTTCAACCCCGACACGCTTGCCGATGGTCAGTGACCACGCCGCCCATGTCGACGCCCATCGTGACCGCCGCCTTCCATCATCCGGCCGACTCTGGCCCGCCGCCGCGCTCGCCGTCCCGCTTGCGCTTGGCTGCACGCTCGCGCACGGAGAATCGCTGATGGAACAGTTGAGCACGCTGAACGGCATCGCTTACGCACGCACCGTCGACAGCATGGACGGGCACGCGCTGCTAGGCAACCTGATCGGCGACCAGCCGCGCAACCTGCAGGAAGCGGGCCTGCTCGCGCGCATCGACGGCGAGAACCTGTTCATGAACGCCCGTGCCGTGGCCAGCAACCACTCGCTCGGCGCGCAGGCCACCCGCTTCAACGAGGCCGGCGTGCGCTACGCGTTCGACAACGGCATCACGCTCACCGCCGGCAAGCGGATCGATCCGCTCGATACGTCGCAGGCGTTCTTCCCGCTCGGCTTCTTCCAGAAGCGGGCCGCGACGGCCGACATCTACGACCGCTACGGCGACGTCGAAGGCACGCCGCTCGTCGAAGCGAAATGGGCCGGCGAACAGACCACGCTGCAGTTCATCGCCGGGGAAAACCGCACGCTGCGCAGCGACGTCGACAACCGCGACGTGCAGGGCGCGACGCAGCTCGTACGCGGCGCATACAACTGGTCGGGCGGCTCGGCCGCGTTGCTCGCGGGCCGGCATGCGGGCCACGGCGGCGCGGGCGCGACGCTGTCGTTCGACGTCGCGCGCTCGAACACCGTCTATGCGAGCGCGTGGCTCGAACGCGGCACGACACGGCCATTGCCTGCGTTCATCGCGAACGGCACGCCGCTCGATTCCGCGGCCGCGTACGACGCGGTCGATCGCCGCAACGATCGCCAGATCATGTGGCGCAGCGCGGTCGGCATGCAGAGCGCACTGCCCGGCAACTTCTCGCTGATCGTCGAGTGGTCGCACGACGAGGCGCGCTACGACGCGAACCAGTGGCGCCAGATGGTCAACGCGGTCCACGTGAACAACGCGCTGCTGCCCGTCGCGCCCGGCGCGGCGCTGGGCGGCCTCGGCGGCACGGCCGATTTCGTGAGCGTCGACGGCAACCTGCGCGACTACCTGTTCGCGCGGCTCGGCAAGAAGATCGGCCGCGTCGAGTATTCGCTGCGCGGTGTCTATTCGCCGCAGGACAAGGGCCTGCTCGCGATCGCGCAGGTCGTCGCCGATGTGAACAAGCGCGTGAGCGTCGACGTCGCGGTCACCCGCGCGTTCTCCGACAGCAATTCCGAGTACCGGATGGTCGGTCTCGGCACCCGTATCGACGCCGCCGTGCGCGTGCGCTTCTGACAGGAACCCTGCCCCATGTCCACGCTTTCCGCTCCCGCTTCGTCCGCCGACCCGCTCGCGACCGCGCCGCTGCTGCTGCGCGTGGCCGACCAGGCCGCGTATCCGGTGCTGCGCCACTTCGACACGATCGCGTCGCTCGGCACGCCGCCGCGCACGGCCGCCCGGCTCGTCGAAGCCGCTGCCGTGCGGCTGCTCGACAGCGAGATGGTGATCGCGCTGCATGCCGCCACGCCGGACGTGCTGCCCGATTCGTCCGCGTCGACGCCGCTGCGGCACGACGAAGCGCCGCTCACCGAAGCGCTGCTCGAACAGATCAGCCGCGAAGGGTTTCATCACCTGTTCAAGCCGTTCATGCGCGCGTTCATCCGCATCATGTTCGGGCTGTTCTTCTCCGACGACCAGAACCGTCGCGCATGCGACTGCATCGACAGCGGTCACAACTTCGCGTTCCTGATGAGCGACGGCGGCGGCCCGACGCTCGCCGCATGGCGCACCGTCGTGCGCAGCGACGGCAACGGCCTCGCGCTCACCGTCGACAAGGTGTGGGGCATCGAAGCGCATCGCGACTGCATGGCGGTGGTCGCCGCGCGGTTGCCGGACGTGATGTTCCCGGCCGCCTACCTCGTGTGGCCCGACGAGTACCAGAAGCTGAAGCGCACGACCTGCGGCGCGCCGTTCCTCGCCGGCAACCTGCAGCTCGCGAACGTCGGCGGCCAGGTGCGCGCGCATGCCGAGGATCGCCTGCGGATCGGCGGCCCGACCGTGTTCAACAAGTACCTGACCGTCGTGCGCCCCTACTTCGTCCGCGCGCTGATGGCGCACGTCGGCTGGCTCGCGCAAACGGGCCGCGTCGAACTCGACGCCGACGCGCGCGCTGTCCACCAGTTCATCGCCCACGCCGCACGCAGCCAGACCGACGACGCGCACTACAGCTTCGGCAAGGTACAGCGCGTGCTCGCGATCAAGCTGCTGTCGAACGAATTCCTGACCGCGCTCGTGCGCGACGGCAGGGTGGCGACTTTCGACGACCAGCGCGACCTGCTGGCGTTTTCGAAGATGGAAGGCAGTTCGTACCGTTGTTATCACGAGCTTCGCAAGAGCCTGCGCTGCGAAGCCGGCAGTTGACCCACGCGACAGGCCGATCGATCCCGATCAACCCACTTCATTATCAGGAGCTCCTCTCATGACGACCCAGAACGTTCCGGCCGACGCGCTCGACATCCTGTCCCGCGAAGTCGCGAAGATCCTCAACGTCGAGACCGTCGACACCGACGCCGGCATCGGCGAACTCGGCATCGATTCGCTGAACATCGTCGAGCTGATCGTGTTCTGCGAACAGCTCTACGGTTCGATCGACCCGGAAGCGCTGAACATCACGCAGTACACGACGCTGCAGCAGCTCGACGCGCAGCTGCGCCGCCAGCAGCACGCCGCCTGACACGACGATGCTCGCGCCCCTTGCGACCGTGGCGGCCCCCGCCGCCCAGCCGGCCCCGGCCACTGCGCT
>NZ_JAAGPC010000161.1:0-20158 GCF_017104595.1 Burkholderia sp. Tr-20390
CCTCGCGTCGCGCGGCTTCGACGTGCGCGGCTACGACGCGAGCGCCGCGCTGCTCGACGAGGCGCGGCGCCGCCATCCGGATCTCACCTTCGAGCTGGCCGCGCTGCCGGCGCTGGCCGGCGTGCCGTCCGGCGCGTTTCGCAACGTACTGTGCGAAACGGTCGTCATGCATCTCGAACAGGCGGAGGCGGCGGCCGCCGCCGCGCGACTGGCCGAACTGCTGATGCCGGGCGGCACGTTGTACATGAGCTGGCGGGTGGCCGGAAACGGCGCGTTGCGCGACGAGCGCGGCCGCCTCTACACGCCGCTCGATTCCGCGCGGATGCGCTCGGCGCTCGGCGCCGGCACGCAAGTGATCGACGAGCACGAGGTCGTCAGCGCCTCGTCCGGCAAGCGCGTGCACCGGCTGATCGCACGCAAGGCTGCCGCGGCCGCATGAGCGCGACGCGGCGGCATGCTCATTCGCGGTTGAGTGCCGCTTCCCAGTTGATGTCGACGCAGAGCACCTGCATGCCGGTCGCGACCGGCGCGGCGATCGACGCCGTCACGCACAGGTGCGCCTCGTTGATCGACAGGTAGGGTGCCGTCAGGTGCACACGGCCCGGCGCGCGCATCGCGTCGATGAAGTACGGACGGCGTTCCCAGCTCGCCCCTTCCGAATGCAGCAGCGGCCGGAAGCGCTTCGCGCGCTGCGAGACGCTGCCGCGCGCGAGCACGTTGTCGCCGATCTGGCGCCCCGATGCGTCGAGCAGGAAGCAGCGTGCGGTCTCCGGCAGCCCGAGTACGGCTGCGGCCGCGTCGGTCAGCGATTCTCCCGCGACGAGCTTCTGGCTCGCTTCCTCGAGCGCCGCGACGTACGGCGCGAGCCTTTCCGCCTGCGTGCGCTCGCGTTTCGCGACGCGCAGCCGCAACGCGGCCGACAGCGTATCCATGCAGCCCGCGGCGGCCTGCGGCTGCACCGGTTCGACGCTCGGCCCCGCGAAGTACTGGCCCTGCACGAAATCGACGTCGCACTCCAGTGCGATCAGCGCGTCGCGCTCGGTCGCGAGCCCGCCCATCAGCACGAGCTGCCCGGATTCGTGCAGCAGCGACACGAGCCCCGGCAGCACGCGTTCGAGATGTGAGTGCTCGCTCGCCTGCGCGAGGATGCCGCGGTCGAGCGTGACGATGTCGGGATGCAGGTGCCACACGCGGTCGATGTTCGAATGCTTCGCGCCGAACCCGACGAGCGCGATCAGGAAGCCGGCCTTGCGCAGGCCGTCGACGATCGCCGCGTAGCGCGGCGTCTCGCCGCCCGCCTGTTCGGGCACCTCGAGCACGACGCGATGCGGCGGCAGCCCGAGCGCCTTCAGGTTCGCGAGCAGCGCGTCGCTGTAGACGGTGTCCATCAGCGCGGCCGGATGCAGGCTCAGGAAGAGCCATTCGTCGTGGCTGTCGAATGCGTGGAAGTTGCCGAGATGCAGCGATTCGGCGAGCCGGCCGAGCTCGAGCAGGTCGCCGCGCCGCGCCGCCTGCGTGAACACCTCGTGCGACGCCACCTGGCGGCTTTCCTCGTCGTGCGCACGCAGCGACGCGTGATAGCCGATGGCGCGGCGGTGCGACACCGAGAAAACGGGCTGGAACACGCTGAACACGGTGTAGCCGCCGTACAGCACGGTGCGCCGGTTCCCGTCGTCGCCGGCGACGGGGCGGGGCGGCTGAAAGCCGGGGGGATCGATTTCGATCATGCTCATGATGTCGGCCGAAGGAAGACTGCCAGTTTACCTAGAGAATAGGCGAGCAAGAAGCGTGCACGGCATCGTACCCCGTGCGGCGGCGCGTCGCGGCCGAGCCCCGCAGGGCATTGCCGGTGTTTCGGATGCGCATCGCGGGGCCGCGCTGCACCGTGATGGTGCGCGCCGACCCGGTTCGGCGCGCGCCACGCATCACGCGCGCTCGGACGGGTCGGTCTTGCGCGCGGTGCTGCGGATCTCGGGCGCGAGCTGCGCGAAGATCCACGCGGAAGCCGCCGTGATGATCCCGACGCAGATGAACGTCGCATGGAACGCCGGCAGCGTGTTGCTCGGCGTCACGGTGCGCAGCATGCCCGTGAACGTCGCGAGCAGCGCGCCCGCGACCGTGACGCCGAGGCTCATCGACAGCATCTGCACGAGCGAGAACAGGCTGTTGCCGCTGCTCGCGCCGCCCGTGCCGAGATCCTTCAGCGTCAGCGTGTTCATCGCGGTGAACTGCATCGAGTTGAAGCCGCCGAACAGCGCGAGATGCACGACCTTCACCCAGACGGGCACCGTGTCGCGCATCAGTGCGAAGCTCGCCATCATCACGCCGACCATGATCGTGTTCGCGAGCAGCACCTTGCGGTAGCCGTGCCGTGTGATCAGGCGCGTGATGATCCGCTTCGAGAACATCCCGGCGGCGGCCACCGGCAGCATCATCAGCCCGGCCTCGAACGCCGAGTAGCCGAGGCTCACCTGCAGCAGCAGCGGGATCAGGTACGGCATCGCGCCGCTGCCGATCCGCGCGAACAGGTTGCCGAGCAGCCCGACGCTGAACGTGTGGATCCGGAACAGCTCGAGCGAGAAGATCGGTTGCGGCGCGCGCACCGCATACAGCCCATACGCGACGAAGCACGCGAGGCTCAGGATCAGCAGCACGAGCACGGCCGCGTGCTGCATCCCGAGATCGGCGAGCCCGTCGAGCGACAGCGAGATCGCGACCATGCCGATCGTCAGCAGCAGATAGCCCTTCAGGTCGAAGCGGCCGACGGCCGGGTTGCGCGAATCGGGCATCGAATAGAAGGTCGCGATGCAGCCCGCGACGCCGACCGGCACGTTGATCAGGAAGATCCAGTGCCACGACGCGATCTTCACGAGCCAGCCGCCGAGCGTCGGCCCGATCAGCGGGCCGATCAGGCCAGGAATCGCGACGAACGACAGCGCGGCGAGGTAGCGCTCGGCCGGAAAGGTACGCAGCACCGCGAGCCGTCCGACCGGCAGCAGCATCGCGCCGCCGACCCCCTGCACGACGCGGAACGCGACGAGCTGCGTGAGCGTATGCGCATTCGCGCACAGCAGCGAGCCGAGCGAGAACACCAGGATCGCACTGAAGAACACACGCCGCGTGCCGAAGGTATCGGCGAGCCAGCCCGAGACCGGGATCATTACCGCCATCGTCAGCGAGTACGCGATCACGACCGACTGCATCCGCAGCGGCGATTCGCCGAGGCTCGCGGCCATCGACGGCAGCGCCGTGTTCACGATGGTCGCATCGAGCGTCTGCATGAAGAAGCCCGTTGCGACGAGCCAGAGCATCACGGTGAGGTTCTTTTCGCCGGGGGCGGCGGCAGGCGGGCGCTGGAACATGGGGCGGGAGGGTGGCGCGGGACAGCCGACATTGTAGGGAAAGCCGTCGCGTCGTGCCGGTTCGGCGCAAGGACGGCGCGGAGTCGGGCCAGCGGGTGCCCGTCCCCGTCGATCGACCAGTACAGTTCAGTCAAAAGTGTCTGTAGCCGTATCTGTCCGTGTGCTGCCACTGTCCGAAATACTGATGCCATCGGATCCGTGCGACCAGGAGGCTGCCATGCGCGAACTGCGACTTTATGTGATCGATGGCGACGAGCCGGCCGGTCGCTGGCGGATCGTCGATCGCACCTCGCTGGAGGTGGCCGACGGCGAGGTCTGGGTGACGATCGAGGGCTTGCCCGACGATCACTGGCTTGGCGCCGGGGCTTCGCTGATGCTGACGCCCGGCATGCGCGTATGGGTCAGCGCGGGGTCGGAGGGTGCGACGTTCGCGTTCGGTCCGCTCGAGGTGCCGGCGAGGCGCGCCGCGCCGGCGTGGTGGAGGCCGCTCGTCGCGTGGCGCGACGGCCGGCGTCACGCGCCCGCGTCGTTGCCGACGTAGCGTTCCCGGGGCGGGAACAGCGCTCCGTCCGTGCATTGTTCGAGCGCACGTGTGATCCAGCCGGCCGTGTGGTCATGCGGCGATCTGCGTGATCTGCGAGTCCGGCTCCGGTACGTCCCGTTCGAGCGAACGTTCGACGCTCGCGCGCGAGCGCTTCGCGTCGGCACGGCAGCGTGCGGGCAGCGGCACTCGATCCACGTGATGGTAGCGATGCCCGGTCGCGCGATCCGGTAGTGAGCGCTGCAGGTCGCGGTTCACACGTGCAGGGGTTCACGCCGGTATCGAGGATACCGGCAGGTTTCTTGCGCACTGGAAGAGGTGAGGTCGGCCGTTTCTGCCGGAACGCAGGGAGTACGACCGTGCGTGATGTGCGGATTCATGCAATCAGGATTGCTCGCGCCTGCCGCCGATCCTAGACTCGATGTTGTCTTCCTCACCGCCCATTCCGCCATGACCCCCGAACTTGCTTTGGCGCATCTGTGGCGGCTCGCACACGGCGACCCCGGCGCGCTGGCCCGTGCGACCGTAACGGGGCAGGACCCGACGCTGCCGTCGACCTTCCGGGTCGGCACGCTGGCCGCGGCGACGATCGCGGCAGCCGGGCTCGCGGCGGCCGAATGCCACCGGCTTCGCACGGGTGTTGCGCAATCCGTCGACGTGTCGGTGCGCGACGCGCTCGTCGCGTTCCGCAGCGAACGCTACCTGCGCGTGGACGATGGTCCTCCGCCGGAGTTGCGTCATGCGGTGACGGGCTTCTTCGAGACGGGCGACAGACGCTGGATCCAGTTGCACGCGAACTTCCCGCATCACCTGAGGGGCATTCTCGACGTACTCGGCTGCAGCGCGCAACGGGACGATGTCGCCGCGGCGATCCGCACGTGGGACGGTGCGGCACTCGATACCGCGCTGGCCGACGCCGGGCTGTGTGCCGCATTGATCAGAACACCTGACGAGTGGGCGTCACTCGAGCAGGCGCGCGCGATCGCGTCGCTGCCGCTGTTCGAGATCGAGCGGATCGGCGATGCACCGGTCGAGCCGATCGGTCGAGGCGAAGCCGCCCAACCGCTCACGGGTGTGCGTGTGCTCGATCTCACGCGCATCATCGCGGGGCCGGTCGCGGGCCGCACGCTGGCGTCGCACGGCGCGCAGACGCTGCTCGTCAACGGCCCGCACCTGCCGAACATCGCACCGCTCGTGATCGACAACGGGCGCGGCAAGCGTTCGACGTGGATCGACCTGCGCGATGCGGCGGGCATCGATACGCTGCACGCGCTCGCACACGACGCGGATGTGTTCCTGCAGTCGTACCGGCCCGGCGCGCTCGCGGCGCGCGGCTTCGCGCCGCATGCGCTGGCGATGCGGCGCCCAGGCATCGTGTACGTGTCGATATCCGCGTACGGGCATGCGGGGCCGTGGGCGCAGCGGCGCGGCTTCGACAGCCTCGTGCAGTCGGCGAGCGGGATCGCGTGGCAGGAGCAGCAGGCCGCGCACGCGGACGCGCCGCGCCACCTGCCGTGCCAGGCGCTCGATCACGCAACGGGTTATCTCGCGGCGTTCGGTGCGATGATCGCGCTCGCGCGCCGGGCGCGCGAAGGGGGAAGCTGGCACGTGCGGCTGTCGCTCGCGCAGACGGGACGCTGGCTGCAGTCGTTCGGCAACGTGCCGGACGGCCTGCAGGCACCCGATCTCGCGCATACCGACGTGCGCGACCGGATCGAGCGCATCGCGTCGCCGTTCGGCACGCTCGACGCGGTCCGGCCGGCCGAGCGGTTGTCGGCGACCCCGCCGTCGCTTGCGCGCCCGCCCGTGCCGCTCGGTACCGACGAGGCGCGCTGGCTGTGAGCGCCGGCGGCGCGGCGGGCGTTACTTGCGCAACTCGACGACGAAGTCGTAGTAGTCGTTGCGGCAGTAGGTGTCGGTCAGTTCGATCGCGCGCTGGTCCGACGTATAGCCGATCCGCGTGATCAGCAGCAGCGCGTCGTGCGGCGCGATGCCCATCTGCTCGGCGATCTCGTCGGTCGCGTTGACTGCGCGGAAATGCTGCAGCGCGCGCACGATCGGCGTGCCGCGCGCTTCGAGATAGCTGTACAGCGAGCCGCCGATCGCCTGCGGATCGGGAATCAGCGTCGCGGGGAACGTCGAATTCTCGACGGCCATCACGATGCCGTCGGCGAGGCGCAGGCGTTTCAGGCGTGTAACGGATGCGGCCGGCGACAGCCCGAGCTGGATCACTTCGTCGCGGTTCGCCGGCTGGATCTCGCGCGCGAGCCATTGCGAACTCGGCTTGAAGCCGCGCCGTTCGAGCATTTCGCTGAAGCTCGACAGCCGCGACAGCGGATCTTCGTAGCGCGGCTGGATGAAGTTGCCGGCGCCCTGCGTGCGGCGAATCAGGCCTTGCTCGACGAGCAGCGCGATCGCCTTGCGCGCGGTGATGCGCGAGACGCCGAGCGCATCGGACAGCACGCGCTCGGAGGGCAATGCCTCGCCGGCCGTCCAGCGGTTGTCGTGGATCGCATCGCCGAGCTTGCGGGCGAGCTGCAGGTAGAGCGGCGTGTCGTTGTCGGGGTCGGGGCGCAGGTCCTGCCAGCGGTCGTCCGTGGATGCCTTCATGGAGTGGGTATCGATCTGATTGCGGCCATTCTAAGTCATCACGTGGCGCCGTTATAGCCGGTTTTTGCCGTGCAATAGGTGAATGGCGCGCCGATTGACTACACTGATGCGTCGTATTCCATGGCTGGGCCGCGGTGCGCGGCCACGAATCCGCAACGAGGAACGCATGACAGACACGATCGCCACGGTCGTCCTGCCGGACGGCGAGACGATTCCGAAGCTTGGCCTGGGCACGTGGGAAATGGGCGAACGGCCGGGCCGGCGCGCAGACGAGATCGCGGCGCTGCGCGAAGGCGTCGCGCTCGGGATGACGCTGGTCGATACGGCCGAGATGTACGGTGACGGCGCGACCGAGGAGCTGGTGGGCGAAGCACTCGCGGGCTTGCGCGACGACGTGTTCCTCGTCAGCAAGGTCTATCCGCACCATGCGAGCCGGCGCGGCGTCGTCGCCGCGTGCGATGCGAGCCTCAAGCGCCTGCGTACCGATCGCCTCGACCTGTACCTGCTCCACTGGCGCGGCTCGGTGCCGCTCGAGGAGACGGTCGAAGGCTTCGAGGCGCTGCAGCGCGCGGGCAAGATCCGTCACTGGGGCGTCAGCAATTTCGATACGGCCGACATGGCCGAACTCGTCGATGAAGCCGGCGGCGGTGCGTGCGCGACCAACCAGATCCTTTACAACATCGCGCGGCGCGGCCCCGAGTTCGACCTGCTGCCGTGGCTTGCCGAGCACCGGATGCCGGCGATGGCCTACAGTCCGGTCGATCACGGGCGGCTGCCGAAGCACTCGCCGCTCGACGAGATCGCGCGGCAGCGCGGCGTGTCGGTGATGCGCGTCGCGCTCGCGTGGGTGCTCGCGCAGCCGGGGGTGTTCGCGATCCCGAAGGCATCGCGACTCGAACACGTGCGCGACAACCGGGCCGCGCTCGATTTCGTGTTCAGCGATGACGAGCGCGCGCAGCTTGACGCTTACTTCCGTCCGCCACGCAGCAAGCGCGCGCTCGAGATGCTCTGACGATACCCGGCGGATCAACGCAGCAGGTCAGTGGTTGCCTCCTGACGATCCGCCGTTGCCGTGACCGCCGCCATTGCCGTTCCCGGTGCCATGGCCGTTGCCGACACCGTTGGCCCCGCCATTGCCGGCGCCGCCACTGCCGTTTCCGTTGCCGTTGCCACCGCCATTGCCGTGGCCGCCGTTGCTGCCGGTACCTCCACCGTTGCCGGAGCCGCTGTTGCCGCCGGCGCCACTGCCATTGCCATTGCCGTGACCGTTGCCGACACCGTTGGCCCCGCCATTGCCGGCGCCGCCACTGCCGTTTCCGTTGCCGTTGCCACCGCCATTGCCGTGGCCGCCGTTGCTGCCGGTACCGCCGCCGTTGCCCGAGCCGCTGTTGCCGCCGGCGCCACTGCCATTGCCATTGCCATTGCCGCGACCGTTGCCGACACCGTTGGCCCCGCCATTGCCGGCGCCGCCACTGCCGTTTCCATTGCCGTTGCCACCACCGTTACCGTGGCCACCGCCGTCGCCATGGCCGCCACCGTTGCCGTGGCCGCCGCCACCGCCGTCACCATGGCCACCACCGTTGCCGTGGCCGCCGCCGTCGCCATGGCCACCACCATTGCCGTGACCACCGCCATCGCCGTCGCCATGGCCACCACCGTTGCCGTGACCACCGCCATCGCCGTCGCCATGGCCACCACCGTTGCCGTGACCACCGCCATCGCCGTCGCCATGGCCACCACCGTTGCCGTGACCGCCGCCATCGCCATCGCCATGGCCGCCACCGTTGCCGTGACCGCCGCCGCCGTGACCGCCGCCGCCGTGACCGCCGCCGCCGTGACCGCCACCATCACCGTCCCCGTGGCCGCCGTTGCCGTGACCGCCGCCATCACCGTCACCACCACCACCGCCATGGCCACCATGTCCGCCATGACCTCCGCCGCCTGAAGTCCCACCACCGGAAGTGCCGCCTCCCGAGGTACCGCCACCCGAAGTGCCGCCGCCCGAAGTACCGCCACCGGAAGTACCGCCACCGGAAGTACCGCCACCGGAAGTGCCGCCGCCTGAAGTCCCACCACCGGAAGTGCCGCCTCCCGAGGTACCGCCACCGGAGGTGCCGCCACCGGAGGTGCCGCCTCCCGAGGTACCGCCACCGGAGGTGCCGCCACCGGAGGTGCCGCCGCCCGAAGTATCGCCACCGGAGGTGCCGCCGCCCGAAGTACCGCCACCGGAAGTGCCGCCACCGGAAGTCCCACCACCGGAAGTCCCACCCCCGGAAGTCCCACCACCGGAAGTGCCGCCACCCGAAGTACCGCCACCCGAAGAACCACCACCGGAAGAACCACCACCGGAAGAACCACCACCGGAAGAACCACCACCGGAAGAACCACCATCCGAACCCCCGCTGCCAGACGCATTGCCTCCGCGGCCCGAGCCACCTGAACCACTCGTGCTGCCGGATGTTCCGCTTGTCGTTCCGCCGACACCAGCAGGCCCGACGGTACCGTTCCCGTTGTTGCCGCTACCGCTGCCGTTCCCGTTTCCGCTACCGGGGCTGCCGCCGCTGCCATTGCCGCCCGAGCCTGCGCCATTTCCGCCCACGCGCCCGCCGGCGAAGACGTGCACCGCGCACGCCGCCGGATTGGCTGCGCAAGGCGAAGCATCGTCGACCAGCGTCATGATGGCGTCCGCGCTGGCAACTGCATCGGCCGCGGCGTCCGGTGCCGCATCCTGTGCGACGGCATACGAGCAGCAGCACGCGAACGCGGCTGCGGCGAACAAGGTTGCGCGATAGCGCCGTCCCGGCGTACGGAACGGTTGTTTCTTCTTGAGCATCATGGCCTCCCCATGCGCGCGATGCCTCGTCGCCGCGCGGCTATCTAGGTGTGGTGCAGGGGGCCGGTAAAGATTCGTAGTCCTGTCGGCAGCCGATCGCGTTCAGGCGGGCGCTGGACGCCAGCCGCGAGCGCGGAACGGTATGCGGGCCCGCCGTGCGAATCCCTATCTGCGAGATCCGTGCCACCGGCCGCTTGTGCCCGTCGCGCAAGGCGCACGCGAGTCCGCGACGGCGCCTGCAACGCCTTGGGGGGAGTTTTGTTTCCGGAATGAAACGTCTGAGCTATGGTCAGCGCGCGGGCGCATCGGCCGCACGCTGCCAGCGGTGGAACAGGATCGACGCGATCCAGCAGACGAGGAACAGGGCGACGATGCCGTAGCCGATCGAGCCGAAGCGTTCGCCGAGCGCATCGAGCGCGTCGCGCACGGGGCCCGTCAGCGACAGCTTGTCGGCCAGCAGGCCGGCTGCCTCGATCCCGCCGATCGCCAGTGCGACGGCCGCCGACACGAACGTGATGCTCGCGTTGTAGAGCAGCTTGCGCTGCGGATCGTCCATCGCCCAGCCGTACGCGTGAATCATCAGCACGTTGTCGGTCGAGTCGATCAGCGTCATGCCGGCGGTGAACAGCGCGGGAAACAGCATGACCGTATAGACCGGCAGCCCCTGGCTCGCCTGCGCGGCGGCGATCGCGAGCAGGCCGATTTCGGTTGCAGTATCGAAACCGAGCCCGAACAGCACGCCGACCGGATACATGTGCCAGCTCTTCGACACGAACCGGAACAGCGGTCGCAGCAGCCGGGACACGAGCCCGGCGGGGCGGTGCACATGCGCGGCATCGTGCGCATGCCCGTGCGTGCCGCGATAGCGCCGCCACACGTCGCGCAGGATCACCAGGTTCACGCACGCGAGCACGAGCAGGAAGGTGGCCGACACCGCCGTGCCGATCGTGCCGCCGATCTCGCGGAATGCGTCGAACCGGTCGCGCAGCGCGAACGCGGTCAGCGCGATGCCGAGCGTCGCGGCGATCACGATCGTCGAATGACCGAGCGAGAAGAACAGCCCGACGCTCACCGGACGCTGGCCTTCCTGCATCAGCTTGCGCGTTGCAACGTCGATCGCGGCGATGTGATCGGCGTCGACCGCATGACGCAGCCCGAGTCCGTATGCGATCGCCGCGGTGCCGAGCAGCAGCGGATGATCGCGCAACACGGCGAGCGCCCACAGCCAGACGGCGGCGTTCGCGGCGATCAGGCCGGCATAGAGGATCAGCAGGCGGCGCAGGGCAGGGGTGGGCGGCATCGGGATGGTTCCATCTGATGAATCGCGATGCATTGTGGCACGCGAAAAAAAACCGGGGCGTGCCGATCAAAAAACGGCCGCGTGCACGGTGCGCGCGAATGAAAAAGGCCCGTCCGGAACCGGACGGGCCTTGCCTGCAGGCAGCAGCGCGCGAGCGCGCCGCGCTTACTTCACTTTCGCGTTGATCACGCCTTCCGAAACGTTGGCCGGCGTTTCCGCGTACTGCTTGAACTCCATCGTGTAGGTCGCGCGGCCCTGCGTGGCCGAACGCAGCGACGTCGAATAGCCGAACATTTCCGCGAGCGGCACTTCGGCGCGCACGAGCTTGCCGCCGCCACCCGCGATGTCTTCCATCCCCTGGACGATGCCGCGACGGCTCGACAGGTCGCCCATCACGTTGCCCATGAAGTCCTCGGGCGTTTCCACCTCGACGGCCATCATCGGCTCGAGCAGCACGGGCTTCGCGCGGCGCATCGCTTCCTTGAACGCCATCGAGCCGGCCATCCGGAACGCGTTTTCGTTCGAGTCGACGTCGTGGTACGAGCCGAACGTCAGGTGCACCTTCACGTCGACGACCGGATAGCCCGCGAGCACGCCGCTCTTCAGCGTCTCGGTGATGCCCTTGTCGACGGCCGGGATGAATTCGCGCGGAATCACGCCGCCCTTGATCTCGTCGAGGAACTCATAGCCCTTGCCGGGGTTCGGCTCGAGCGTGATCACCGCGTGGCCGTACTGGCCGCGACCACCCGACTGCTTGACGAACTTGCCCTCGACGTCGGACGCCGTCGTGCGCACCGTCTCGCGATATGCGACCTGCGGCTTGCCGACCGTCGCCTCGACGCCGAATTCGCGCTTCATCCGGTCGACCAGGATTTCGAGGTGAAGCTCGCCCATCCCCGAAATGATCGTCTGGCCGGATTCTTCGTCGGTCTGCACGCGGAACGACGGATCTTCCTGCGCGAGGCGGTTCAGCGCCAGGCCCATCTTTTCCTGGTCGGCCTTCGTCTTCGGCTCGACGGCCTGCGAGATCACCGGTTCCGGGAATTCCATCTTCTCGAGGATGATCGGCTTCGCCGGATCGCACAGCGTGTCGCCGGTGGTCGCTTCCTTCAGCCCGACGGCCGCCGCGATGTCGCCCGCGCGCACTTCCTTGATTTCCTTGCGCTCGTTCGCGTGCATCTGCAGGATCCGGCCGAGCCGTTCCTTCTTGTCCTTGGTCGCGTTGAGCACCGTGTCGCCCGATTCGACGACGCCCGAATACACGCGGAAGAAGATCAGCTGGCCGACGAACGGGTCGGTCATGATCTTGAACGCGAGCGACGAGAACGGCTCGTCATCGCTCGGATGGCGTTCCGCCGGCTTTTCCGGATCGGCGAAGTCGTGGCCGAGGATGGCCGGCACGTCGACCGGCGACGGCAGGTAGTCGATCACCGCGTCGAGCATTGCCTGCACGCCCTTGTTCTTGAACGCGCTGCCGCACAGCATCGGCACGATCTCGTTCGCGATCGTGCGCTTGCGCAGCGCGGCCTTGATCTCGTCCTCGGTCAGCGATTCATGGTCGTGCAGGTACTTCTCGAGCAGTTCCTCGCTCGCTTCCGCCGCGGCCTCGACCATCTTTTCGCGCCATTCGTGCGCGAGCTCGACGAGGTTTGCCGGGATGTCCTCGTACGAGAACTTCACGCCCTGGCTTTCGTCGTCCCACACGATCGCCTTCATCTTCACGAGATCGACGACGCCCTGGAAATGATCTTCCGCGCCGATCGGAATCTGGATCGGCACGGCGACGCCTTTCAGGCGCTCGCCGATCTGCTTCTGCACGCGGAAGAAATCGGCGCCGATGCGGTCCATCTTGTTGACGAACGCGATGCGCGGCACCTTGTACTTGTTGGCCTGGCGCCAGACGGTCTCGGACTGCGGCTGCACGCCGCCGACCGAGTCGTAGACCATGCACGCGCCGTCGAGCACGCGCATCGAGCGCTCGACTTCAATGGTGAAGTCGACGTGCCCGGGCGTGTCGATGATGTTGATCCGGTGCTCGGGATAGTTGCCGGCCATGCCCTTCCAGAAGGCCGTGGTCGCGGCCGACGTGATCGTGATGCCGCGTTCCTGCTCCTGCTCCATCCAGTCCATCGTGGCCGCGCCGTCGTGCACTTCACCGATCTTGTGGCTCACGCCGGTGTAAAACAGGATGCGCTCGGTCGTCGTGGTTTTGCCGGCATCGATGTGAGCGCTGATCCCGATATTGCGATAGCGCTCGATGGGGGTTTTGCGGGGCACGTGAACCTCCTTAGGTTCGGATGTAAGCGGGCCGACAGCGGCGGCCCGGGCTGGACAAGCGAGACTTAAAGCATAGCGCTTGCGCGTGGCTTTTGCAGATGCGGCCGACGGCGGCGGAATCAAGCCGGGTGCCACCGCCGGCGGGCGAAAAAAAACCGGCGCGCAACGGGCGGCCGGCTTCGGTCGGTGCGCGGCACGGCGCCGCGACAATCGCCGTTACTGGGCCTTCGGCAGGCCTTCGAGCTTCATGCCGGGCTTGATGCCCTTCGCCGCGAACCAGCCCTTGCTCATTTCGAGCGCATAGACGCCGTTGTTGCGCGGGCAGTGGTTGTCGGTCGTCTCGGCCTTCATCTCGTCGATGTCGGTGATCGTGCCGTCCGCGCGGATGAACGCGATCGACAGCGGAATCAGCGTGTTCTTCATCCAGAAGCAATGCACCGCGTTCTCGTTGAATACGAACAGCATGCCTTCGTTCGGCGCGAGCTGCGAACGGTACATCAGCCCCTGTTCGCGGTCGGGGTCGTTCGCGGCGACGGCTGCGTCGATCACGTACATGCCGGCGCGCAGCTTCACGCGCGGGAATTCGCTCGGCTGCTTGGCGCCGGGCGGCACTTGCGCGCTGGCGGCCTGCATGCCGAACGCCATGACGGCGAGCGCGGCGGGAAACACGGCGGCGCGCGCAAGGCGGCCGAGCGACGAGCGCAGGGAGAATTGCACAGCAAGGCTCCTATCTGGAAAACGAGACCCGCATGGTACGCGATGCGTGTCGTCGGGCACAAAAAGAAAAAGGCAGATCGCCTTGCGGTGATCTGCCTTTCAACGCCGTAAGAACGGCAAGACTGCGTGTTCTTGACTGCGTTATTTATTACAGCAAGCTTACTTAGTTCGAAGCAGCTGCCGGTGCTGCTGCGTCGCTCGCTGCAGCCTTCTTCGATGCCTTGTGGTGCTTCTTGGCTGCGTGGTGCTTCTTGGCAGCGTGCTTAGCCGGTGCCGAAGCAGCTTCAGCAGCAGCCGGAGCAGCTTCCGGAGCCGATGCTTGTGCGAAAGCAGCCGTTGCGAAGAGACCAGCGACCAGAGCAGCGATCAGTTTGTTCATGTTGTGTTCCTCAGCTTTAGTTAATTAACCAAATGACCCGGCAATAGGAGTCATGTCGTCTAACGGTGCCATCCACCTTTCGGTTGACAGACGCTTCGAGAAATTTCTCATTGCGCTGCGGGCGCCGAATCGTATTCGATAAAAACGTCGCTTTCGTGACGCAAACACGGGTTCGGCTGCCAATGCCGGATAGCTAAGGTTGGCATCTGCGTGGTTTAACGCGCGATCTTCGCAGCCGGTTGACGAAAAAGATGACGAAAAATTCGCGCGTCCCGAATTCGTCATCCGGCGGGCGCGAAACCCTCCCACGGTGCGCGTGGCGGCAGTGCGATTGTTTCTCCCGGTGCAATGCCGAGCGCGAATATATCTAGTGCGCCGATGCCGACACGCACCAGGCGCAACGTCGGGAAGCCGACGGCCGCCGTCATCCGGCGTACCTGCCGGTTCTTGCCCTCGGTGATCGCAAGCTCGATCCACGTCGTCGGGATCGCGGCGCGGTAGCGGATCGGCGGATTGCGCGGCCACAGCGTGTCGGGCGGTTCGATGAATTCGGCGCGGCATGGACGCGTCACGTAGTCGCCGAGGTCGACGCCGCGCGCGAGCGCCTTCAGGTCGGCGGGGCCGGGCGCGCCCTCGACCTGCGCCCAGTAGCGCTTGACGAGCTTGTGGCGCGGCTCGGCGATGCGCGCCTGCAGCGCACCGTCGTCGGTGAGCAGCAGCAGCCCCTCGCTGTCCGCGTCCAGCCGGCCGGCCGCGTAGACGCCGGGCGTTTTGACCCAGTCGCCGAGCGACGGGCGCGTCTCGTGCGCGGAAAACTGGCAAATCGTGCCGAACGGCTTGTTGAGGGCGATCAGGTTCATGGCGGGGCGTCCGCCCGGCGCGCCGCGGGAAGCGGGGGCGGGCGGTCTATGGCAAATGGCGGAATCTTAATGCATAATACGGAACGGCAAGTCCTCTGTCTTATATAAGACATAAGTGGGGTCTTGATACGCAGTGCCGCGCTTCATGCCGAAGTGCCCGGTTGGGGCGCTAGAATAGCGGCTCGCTGTTGCCGTCACGGGGTGGCCATGCCGCGCCCCCGCCGCGCGCGCAGCTTCGACCAGCATCACCTGCTCAGCCACGTCACTGGAGTCGATCATGCCGTATCAGCACATCAAGGTTCCGGAAGGCGGTGACAAGATCACCGTCAACAAGGACTTCTCGCTCAACGTTTCCGATCAGCCGATCATTCCCTATATCGAAGGCGACGGTACGGGCTTCGATATCACGCCGGTCATGATCAAGGTCGTCGACGCGGCGGTCGCGCATGCCTACAAGGGCAAGCGCAAGATCCACTGGATGGAGATTTTCGCGGGCGAGAAGGCGACGAAGGTGTACGGCCCGGACGTGTGGCTCCCGGACGAAACGCTGCAGGTGCTGAAGGAATACGTGGTGTCGATCAAGGGGCCGCTCACGACCCCGGTCGGCGGCGGGATCCGTTCGCTGAACGTCGCGCTGCGCCAGGAACTCGACCTGTACGTGTGCCTGCGCCCGGTGCAGTACTTCAAGGGCGTGCCGTCGCCGGTGCGCGAGCCGCAAAAGATCGACATGGTGATCTTCCGCGAGAACTCGGAAGACATCTACGCAGGCATCGAATGGGCCGCGGGCTCCGAGCAGGCGAAGAAGGTGATCAAGTTCCTGCAGGACGAGATGGGCGTGAAGAAGATCCGCTTCCCGGAAACCTCGGGGATCGGCGTCAAGCCCGTGTCGACCGAAGGCACCGAGCGTCTCGTGCGCAAGGCGATCCAGTATGCGATCGACAACGATCGCAAGTCGGTCACGCTGGTGCACAAGGGCAACATCATGAAGTTCACGGAAGGCCTGTTCCGTGACGCCGGCTACGCGCTCGCGCAGAAGGAATTCGGCGGCGAGTTGATCGACGGCGGCCCGTGGATGCGCGTGAAGAACCCGAAGACGGGCAACGAGATCGTGATCAAGGATTCGATCGCCGATGCGTTCCTGCAGCAGATCCTGCTGCGACCGGCCGAATACGACGTGATCGCCACGCTGAACCTGAACGGCGACTACATCTCCGACGCGCTGGCCGCGCAGGTCGGCGGCATCGGGATCGCGCCGGGTGCGAACCTGTCGGATTCGGTCGCGATGTTCGAAGCGACGCACGGCACCGCGCCGAAGTACGCGGGCAAGGATTACGTGAACCCCGGTTCCGAGATCCTGTCCGCGGAAATGATGCTGCGCCACCTCGGCTGGACGGAAGCAGCCGACACGATCATCGCCGCGATGGAGAAGTCGATCCTGCAGAAGCGCGTCACGTACGATTTCGCGCGCCTGATGGAAGGTGCGACGCAGGTGTCGTGCTCGGGCTTCGGTGAAGTGCTGATCGAGAACATGTAAGACCCCTTCCGGGGTGGGCCGGCAGGTTGCCGGCCGCCCCGGCGCCTACTGCCGGCGCCGGAGCGTTTCGTGGATGGCAGGTTTGTTGGCAGGGCGGTCCGGCATGCGGGCCGCGGCGCCGCGATGCGGCCCGGAGCCCCTGCAAGGTAGAACATGACGGCCCTCGCAACACCACCGCCCGGCTGAGCCGGCGCGCCCCTTTCGCGATCGACCCGGTCGCTCCCCGCCGGTTACCCGCCGGCGTTCTCAGCCCCACAATCACGTAGCAATGCTTTGACCACCATGTCCACTTCGCCCAAGATCATCTACACCCTCACCGACGAAGCGCCCGCGCTCGCGACCTATTCGCTGCTGCCGATCGTCAAGGCCTTCACGCGCTCGTCCGGCGTTGCCGTCGAAACGCGCGACATCTCGCTTGCCGGCCGCATCATCGCCGCATTCGCGGACATCCTGCCGCCCGAGCAGAAGGGTTCCGACGATCTGGCCGAACTGGGCCAGCTCACGCTGAAGCCGGAAGCGAACATCATCAAGCTGCCGAACATCAGCGCATCGGTGCCGCAGCTGAAGGCCGCGATCGCCGAACTGCAGGCGCAGGGCTACAAGCTGCCGGCCTACCCGGAAGATCCGTCGACGGACGAAGAGAAGGCGGTCAAGGCCCGCTACGACAAGATCAAGGGCAGCGCGGTGAACCCGGTGCTGCGCGAAGGCAACTCGGACCGCCGCGCGCCGCTGTCGGTCAAGAACTACGCACGCAAGCATCCGCACAAGATGGGCGCGTGGAAGGCCACGTCGAAGGCCCACGTCGCGCACATGAGCGAAGGCGACTTCTACGGCAGCGAGAAGTCGGCGCTGATCGCCGATGCCGGCAGCGTGAAGATCGAACTCACGACGACCGACGGCGCGAAGAAGGTGCTGAAGGAAAAGACGGCCGTGAAGGCCGGTGAAGTGATCGACGCGTCGGTGATGAGCCGCAACGCGCTGCGCAGCTTCATCGAAGCGCAGATCGCCGACGCCAAGGCGCAGGACGTGCTGTTCTCGGTGCACCTGAAGGCGACCATGATGAAGGTCTCGGACCCGATCCTGTTCGGTCACTTCGTGTCGGTGTTCTACCGCGACGCGCTCGCGAAGCACGCGGACGTGCTGGCGCAGGTCGGCTTCAACCCGAACAACGGCATCGGCGACCTGTACGCGCGCCTGAAGGACCTGCCGGCCGACACGCGCGAAGCGATCGAAGCCGACGTCAAGGCCGAATACGCAGTGCGTCCGCGCCTGGCGATGGTCAACTCGGACAAGGGCATCACGAACCTGCACGTGCCGAGCGACGTGATCGTCGACGCATCGATGCCGGCGATGATCCGCGATTCGGGCGGCATGTGGGGCCCGGACGGCCAGCTGTACGACGCGAAGGCCGTGATTCCGGACCGCTGCTACGCCGGTGTCTACCAGGCCGTGATCGAGGACTGCAAGCAGCATGGCGCGTTCGATCCGGTCACGATGGGCAGCGTGCCGAACGTCGGCCTGATGGCGCAGGCGGCTGAAGAATACGGTTCGCACGACAAGACGTTCCAGATCCCGGCGGACGGCGTCGTGCGCGTCACCGACGAAGCGGGCAACGTGCTGCTCGAGCATGCCGTGGAAGCGGGCGACATCTGGCGCATGTGCCAGACGAAGGACGCACCGGTGCAGGACTGGGTCAAGCTCGCGGTCAACCGCGCACGCGCGACCGGCGCACCGGCCGTGTTCTGGCTCGATCCGGCGCGTGCACACGACGCGCAGATCATCGCGAAGGTCGAGCGTTACCTGAAGGATCACGACACGAACGGCCTCGACATCCGCGTGATGACGCCGGTCGAAGCCACGCGTTTCTCGCTCGAGCGCATCCGTGCGGGCAAGGACACGATCTCCGTCACCGGCAACGTGCTGCGCGACTACCTGACCGACCTGTTCCCGATCATGGAACTCGGCACCAGCGCGAAGATGCTGTCGATCGTGCCGCTGATGGCCGGCGGCGGGATGTTCGAAACGGGTGCGGGCGGCTCCGCGCCGAAGCACGTTCAGCAGTTCGTCGAGGAAGGCTTCCTGCGCTGGGATTCGCTCGGCGAATTCCTCGCGCTGGCCGCGTCGCTCGAACACCTCGGCAACGCGTACCAGAACCCGAAGGCGGTCGTGCTCGCGAAGACGCTCGACCAGGCGACCGGCAAGTTCCTGGACGAGAACAAGTCGCCGGCGCGCAAGGTCGGCGGCCTCGACAACCGCGGCAGCCACTTCTACCTGTGCCTGTACTGGGCGCAGGCGCTGGCCGAGCAGACCGAGGACGCGGCGCTGAAGGCGCAGTTCGAAGGCGTGGCGAAGGCACTGTCCGACAGCGAAGCGCGCATCCTGGAAGAGCTGGCGGCCGCGCAGGGCAAGGCGCAGGCCATCGGCGGCTACTACCGTCCGAACGTCGACCTGACGAGCCAGGCCATGCGCCCGAGCGCGACGCTGAACGGCATCGTCGACGCGGTCGCCTGACGCAGGCCGCGCGATCGCGCGGGCCGATGCGTGTGCCGGCGCGGCGGGCATTGCTGCCTGCCACCGGCTACAAAAGAAAAACGCCCCGGACGCCCGGGGCGTTTTTCGTTGCAGGTTTGTCATTCAGACGTGAACGATTTCCCATTCGGCGATTTCGTGCGGCACTTCGAGCGTTGCCGTGTCCAGTTCGGACAGTTGCTCGCAGTCGCCGCGGGAGATGTGGTCGGCTGCCACTTCAGGGCACGAGAATGCGCCGAGCAGGGCGTTGCCGAACGTCGCTTCCCAGCCGCCGTTACCCGGCAGGATGTAGAACGACCCGAGCGCTGAACCAAAGCGAAATCCCTTCATTTCCGTTCTCCCTTTCTGATCACAAGCGATTCTGGTGTGCCGCCTGCCGGCTTGGCCGGCTGTGGCCCGACTGGCTGCTTGCGCCGGGTTCCGTATCGAACGTCGTGGCGAAGCGTCAGTGCATGGAACAAAGTCTACGTCCGCGGCCCGCTCGGATGGTGCATGTAGAACGGCTTCACTAAACAAAAATTCTCTTTTAAAAACAAATAATTATTTCCATCATTTTGTATTGCGGAACGTTTTTTGGCATCGCGAAACGGGGATTTTGTGCCCTGCACCACGAATTTTTATAACGCAGAGACTTGTTCCGCATCGTGAAATATTGGCGGGTTTGCGGATCGGCGAAGTGACCGGCGCCGTGGTGGGGCCGAACGGCAGGCGCGAGGCGATTGCCTGGGAACTGCCCGGGTCAGGGTTGAGTGCCGCTTCGGCCGTGAGCGAAGAGCCGTGGATCGCCGATCGACGATGTGGGCCGATGCGTGCCGAATCGGGTGCGGCATTGTTGAGCCCTGCGGCGTATCGCCGCCCGGCAGGCCGTGGCGCGTCTCGATTTTGGCCTGCGGTTATGATGACGCGGGCATCAGGATTTGCGTCGCGCATCGGCGCTTCAGCCGGCCGGCGCGGGCGTCGCGGCGGCCGCGCGACCCAGCATGGATAACGAGGAACGATTGATGATACGGAGAACCTTCCTGTCGCGCGCCATCGGCGTCGCGGCCGCGTCGCTGTTCGCGCGCGCCGCGTGGGCGCAGCATGCCGGCCACGCCGGCATGGCCGGCATGGACTCGATGGACGACATGCCCGGCATGTCAGGGATGGCGGGTCACGGGCAGCACGGCAAGTCCGCACCGGCCGCGCTCGCGGCCGCCGACGCGTTGCCGGCCGGCGC